>JBDNHJ010000221.1:0-17918 GCA_041688835.1 Fuerstiella sp. | reverse complement strand
CGTTATCATGAGAGAATGTGGACGGCCATCGCGACCTGCGGAAAGCAAAAGAAAAGCTTCTTCGATTTCCTGAGAGTCGCCATCAAGGAAAAGCTGGCCGGAAATCAATCGCCGTCATTGATCAAACCGTGAACGGTTACCCAGTTTCAAACGCTTTTTACGTCCACCGCACAGCAGCCATTTTCAAACTGGGGCGTCATTCAGCAGTCTATCTGCTGAGCCTAGGCCCGCATTTTAAATGTGGACTTCTAATCGAACGTCGTGAACGATTCGTCGCTATTGCCGACAACCTGCGGAACGGTAGCAAAGTCGGCGGCTATCGGCGTACCGGTTACAAAATGGACAACGTCTTGTCCCGGCGGCAACATGTCCCCGATTTCAGAGTGAACCGCTTAAGTCGGCGTCACTTTAAGGGAGAAGTAACGGCAATTGATTCAAGCTCGACCTTAAATGCTCCCGCTTTCTTATCGCCGAGTAACAGGCCGATGCCGCTGACTTGAGCGGGATTTAACGGTGCGTTTTGAACAAGTCGCCCAAATGACGTGGCGACGAATTTCGACAGCGGCACAGTGACGTTAATCCATTCGTCTTTTGTCGTCTGGAATGTCGCGCGATACGAAAATGCCGTCCGTCGAGCGGACGTGTACAGGTTTAATGTGTATTCACGTCCATCGCCGCGAACTCTGATCGTAATCGTATCGCCATTCGTCAGGCCCAGCGGAGTACCCAGCGAACGGATGGAGGCGAATCCTCCGTTATTGGCTAAGGACAGGTTGCCGAAGAATTCAAGATTCTTGTACTCGTTGATCCGAAAGCGACCGTCGGACCGTCCGCCCATCACGTCATCATTGACAGCTTGCCACTGACGAACCGCGTCGGGACTGTTGAAGGTGAATAGCATGCGCTTGTTCGGAGCGGAATCAGCCATCGCTGACACGCATGTAACAAGCAAGAGCAAGATTGTGATTCGCATGAGCATGTTGACCAGTTGAGGGGCTGTTTTCGGATTGCTGACTGCTGACTGCTGACATTTGCGTCGACGGTGTCGCATCATTCTTCGTAAGACGTTCGCCCTTCGGTGAAAACTTCCAAGTGATCCGCCATCCATTCTTCCAAGATGATCGCTTCGGCAATCAGTTCCGTTCGTAACAAAACTTTACCGTGGCCGGAAACCCGAAGCAGCTTCAACGGTTCGTACACCTTGATGTCCGTTTCCTCACTGCGCTTGATCCACAGTTCGCACGTCCCGTGCGAATGCTCAAGCAAGTAGGAGGTTGTGGGAGTCTGATTATTTTCTGCTTGATGCATAACGTAGCCCCTGCTGATCGTAGCCTCTGCTGATTTCCCAATGTTTTAGACAGGCCCCCGAGCAAGTCAACGTGCTGAAGTGGAAACGTCGCATTTACAGTGCCGCCGGTAGCCCCTCGGCTGTGAATATTAAAGATTCGCTCTGCGGTGGTGTTAGCGGACGTGATCGCGTGCGGATAAAACTGGGATGATCGATCGCGGCGGGCGAGAACCTGCAGTGATTTCTGAAAACGCCGACTTTTCGGTGAATCGATCACAAATCAAGACAACCAACGGGATGAACAAGATGACTCCAGGAAAAGCTCGATTGTGGACTGGGATCGGGTGCGTGGGGATGTTGGTGACGACGGCCACAATGATGCTTGCGACTGCTGCCCCCAGTGCGGTGTTTGCCGCGACGCCCGGCAATCCGCTTTCTGAATACGTCGCCCTGCTGGCGTTCTTCGCGGTCATCGCTGGTTTGCTGCTGCCATTCGATTTTATCGGAGGCATGTTGATTCCGGCGGCGTTCGAGACCACAGCACCGAGGTTTGGCCCGTGGTTGAGTCAATGGATGCGGTCCGTCGGAATTCAGTTGCTGTTTTACTCCGCGACGTTCTTCTTTTATTTGCAGCTCGGGCGAGAAATCGGCGCACCGTGGCTGATCGCCATGTTTGCCGCGATGCAGATCGCTTTGCTGGCCGGTCAGGAGCTGATCTGGCGAGTCATGACGGCTCACCTTGCGGGCAAGGTTGGTGACGGCGGAGCTTTGTTTGTGCCGCATTCTGACTGTCGGTTTGCCGGAGGAATCACCGGACTGCCGGGGTTTGAGAGCATTCTGATTCCGGATGATTGGAGGACTCGTCTGAAGCCGTCGTATTTGAAAATATTGGTCAGGCGTCGACGGGCGGCTCGGGATTCCGGAGGCAGACTTCGCGGCATCGTGTTTGCCATGCTCTGGAACATCACTAGCTTTACGGCGGCGATTCTTCTTAGCGGTGCTGTCATCGCGTCCGTCGCTGATCTCGTTACCGTTTTTCTGTGGTTCCTGTTGCTTTCATTTGTTGGGTTGCTGTTACTCCCAGCTCTGAACCGCAGAAGCGTGTTCGCGTTGGATCGCTATCTGTCAGTCGACGTTAGCATATCGGAACTTCAGGCAGCAATTTGTGAAGTCGATCAGTTGACGGAACAAGATCCGACGCGGTCCGCATCGGCTGAGTCTGTCTTTCAGCCGATTCCCTGTCCCGAACGGAGGTTGCTTTCCCTTTCGAAGCAAGGCTCCCAAACAGTTCCGATTTGGAATGTGGCTCGCACGGCCCTGTTCCTGAGTTGGGCGTTCGGCGGACCACTCGCCCGCGCGGTCCACTGCAATGTTGGTCGCCCGGAACTGTGGGCCATGTTGCCCATCGACTAATTGGACAGTCGAAGTCGTCAGGCGACGATCCTCAGTCGTCGGTCAGCAGCAGATCGGAAGATACGCGGAGTTCTCCTAGATCCTGATTTGCTGCCGTGATTTCGAGTCCGACAGTACCCCGCTTCAGTTCTTTCAACTGGCCGCCCAATTCCAACTGACTGAGATATCCTGGTCGTTCGTGCCAGAACCGGAATTCCCAAGTGCCGGCTGGCAGATTGGGAATATTGAAATGACCGTCAGCGTCTGTGACGGCGGAATACGGATGTTCGGTGATGATTAAATAGGCTCGCATCCAAGCATGGATCGAGCAATCGACGCGGATAGGCAGCAGTTCTTCCTTGTCGAACGCACGTTCTAGCGGTTCATTGTGCGGCACAACGATACTAAACGGCGTGTTGCGACGACCATAAACAGCCACATTGTGAGGGACAGAATCTGCGTTCGTGGATTGCAGAATTTGCTGAGTACGCAGCTTCACGATTCGTGGCTGAAATGTGCAATCTTTGTTGTCCAGTTGGACTGGCTTGGGCGGCTGCATAAAATCCGGGTGCACGGGCACAGGTTTTTTGGACGACAGCCAGACAACCACGTTCTTCAGCCCGTTGTTCTTAGCATTCACCAGCAGCGATTCATCGGTCAGGCCGAAGACGCCACAGACTTCTTCGTCTCGCGTAATTTCTAAGGCGGATGGTTTCGGCACGTCCCCGGTGACCACAATTCGCCCTTTCAGGTTCGACCATTCTTGGCCGAAGCTGGAGCTGGCCAGCGTCATTGCACACGCGACGGTCACGCTCAATTTTGCGGAACGTATCGATCTAATCGCCATATTTCACCCTGCCGGAACCTTACGAATTGCACGTTGCTGACAAACGTTACGACTGTTGTGAAGGTCAACCCGAGTCGCACGAACTGCCGATGGACAGCATACGGGACACGGAAGCAGAAATCCATGTGCCGCAGTTGTTTTCGTTCGTCCGTCGTAACTCCGTGACAGTGAAGTCTCTTGAGCGTTGCATCACCAGCCAATCCAGCGCCCGTTCTGTACAGTGAATCCATGTACAGTAAACCCACAGCGCACCGCGAACAGGAAGACATGCGCCGATTGTTTATCGGTTTGGTGTGCGTGTTGCTGGCTGTGGGCGTGCAGATGGTTCACAGTGCCAGCCTGACGTCGATGCCCGGTCAGTCGGAGAACGTGTTTTTGGGACGGCATTTGCTGTTCCTCGCGATTTCCGTGACGTGTGGATTCATCGCTTCGTATATTCCGTCGTCGTTTTTGAAGGCGAACGCGGGCAGCCTGTGCTTGATTCTGATCATCCTGCTGGCCGTGGTGCTGATCCCAGGCATCGGCACACGCGTAAAGGGGGCTCAACGCTGGCTGCGATTCGGCGGCATGTCTTTGCAGCCGTCCGAACTGGGACGCATCGTGCTGCCCATGATGGCTGCGAAGATTGTGACCGACCTGCGCGGCACCGGTGGCTTTTCGCTGAAAACGATTCCTCGCACACTGCTGCCGCTATTGTTTGTGTTGCCGTTGGTGGCGAAGGAACCCGATTTAGGCGCCACCGTCTTTTTGGCGATGGGGTTTATCACGGCACTGTTTATCGGCGGCTGGCCGTTGCGATACTTTATCGGCATCGCTGTCTTGACGATCCCGGCGGCCGTGTCTTTGTTGGCGTTGAAGTCCTATCAGATGAAACGTATCACGGGCTTTGTCGCGGCATGGCAGGATTTGTCTCAAGCGCCTTGGCAAATTCGGCAGTCGCTGATGTCGCTGGGGTCTGGCGGTTTAGAAGGCACGGGAATCGGCGGTGGCTGGCAGAAGTTAAGCTATCTGCCAGAAGCCAACACCGACTTTGTGTTTGCGGTCATCGGCGAAGAACTGGGATTGGCTGGCACGCTGGCCGTCATTGTGGTTTGGATGGGCGTGTTTCTGACGGGCCGAGCTGTCCTGCGCCCGCTGCGGCGCGATTCGTTCGAATGGATCTTCGGTACTACGCTGGTGATTCAGGTGGTGCTGCAAGCACTGGCCAACGTCGCGGTCGTCACGGCGATGGTGCCTCCGAAAGGCGTCCCGCACCCCTTCATCAGCTACGGCGGCACGAATCTGCTGGTCAACGTGGTGGCGGTGGGATTGATTGTCGGGATGTCTCGACATCACAACGCCTTGACATTGAAGGCCACGGACGACAGCCACGCAACGGCAATTGCAATTGCCGCAGGCGAGCCACAAGATTCCCGTCGCGACGAGCGGTCTGACAAGGCTTAATTTGGCGGTTGGAACAATATCGCTCGGTGGTGTCCACCGTGAACTCTCGGCGGAGACCGCCGAGCTACCAAAACGGAATTGCGCGGAGATGCAATTCTAGAAGTCGCTGGAACTCAGAATCGCCTGAGCACCCACAGTTCCCGAAGTCTTGGTTCCGGAAGGCGTGATCAGGTGAGCGTAGACTTTGAGGTCTAGGTCTTCGCTCACAAAACGGCAGGAACCATCACACATCGCAACGTTGACTCCACCACTGTGATTTGCGTTCGGAAACGGCCGAATTTCCTCAGGTCCGGAGAGTGCTCCGTTAATGACTGCGAACGGATATCGAGGATCCAGCGGGGCTTCGGCGTAGTAGTTGGCAGCGGTGAGTCCCGTGGCGGAACCGGTGACGTTCAGTGGGTCCAGCGGATACACAAACGTGCAGATTTTCGCTCGGGGGTCGCCCCAATACTGATTTGCCCCCGCATTGATATTCTCACTGACCAACAGGGTGTTGCTGGAACCGTCATAAATCGAATCGATTCGCTGGCTGGCGTTGCTTGAGGCACTGGGGCTGCCGTTTCCGTCGTGGTCCAGAATCATTTCCCACATCGCACCAGACCGCAGCGAAATTAGCTGGTCTTCTTCGTCGTTGGCTCCGCCAGTCAGATTGAAGTCCAGATCGGTGTCCGTTGAAAGATGGATATTGCTTCCGCCCGTCCAACCACCGCCACCGGCTACAAGCCCCGATGTATCGATGTTGGCATACCCAACATTCACAACATAACTCAACACTCCGGTCCCAACATCGGCGGACTGGTCGTCAGGACACTTCAGGATGGTCATACTATATTCTTCGATCAGCTCGCCATTGCTCAGCCCACCGGGCCCATCAATGTTGCCGTCGTGCTTGTCTTCGAAGTTCCAGCGGTCATAGATGTCCTGCCGATCCAGTTCCGACAGAATATCGACAACCCAGTTTCGCAACGCACTCCGCCCGGTTGTCCATGTCCCGTTCGTGTTTTTAACGTCCCCCCAAACTCCATACGCAGGAAACTGGCCGTTCTTGTTCTTGGACGCATAGCCGTGCAGGCCCAGCCCAATCTGGCGAATTCGATTCAGGCATTGGGTTCGTCGAGCCGCTTGGCGTGCGTTTTGAATCGCTGGCAGAATCAGCGACATCAGAACTGCAATAATGGAAATCACCACCAGCAATTCAATCAACGTAAAACCGCGACGACACGCCGCACTTCGGGGAGACTTCTGCATAATATTGCCTCACTGTCGCTGAAGAATTGATCTGGATGGGAGAATCCCAAGCTCAAACGAACGACTTCTCTAAGCATGGCAACTTCTGCGCCGTTGTCGAATTCAGATTGAAGAAGATTGTGTGAATCCGCCAAATTGGCCGGCTGGCGAACCCGTGGCTGATCTCTGCTGTCTGGTTCCATGGATGGTTGCCAGCTGAATTTCCACCTGCTGTGGCTGATTCGTCCCCGAATTCTTGACGCTTCGCGACAGCCGGGTAGTCTGCGTCATCCCTGACCAGCTCAAATTCTGCAGAACAACGTGTTCTGGCCATTCGTGGGCTGGTCGATTTGCGACCGACGCCCACAAACTGTAGCCTGCTGACAAATCCTGATCCAATTGGCAGCTGCAGCTGTAGTTGCCCCCCCCGACCACCACTTTTGAAATCTGCCATCATGACTCGTAGAGGCGAAATGTTTGCCGGCCTGTCCGTCGCTCTAGTTACCCCAATGAACGCTGACGGTTCGTTGAACGAAGCGATGCTTCGCAAATTGGTAGATTTTCAGATTGATGCGGGCACCAACTGCGTTGTTCCCGTGGGCACAACGGGAGAAAGCCCCACGCTGTCTCACCAAGAACACGATCGCGTGATCGACGTGGTTTGCGAACATGCCGCAGGCCGCATCAAAGTGCTGGCCGGCACGGGTTCGAACTGCACGGCAGAAGCGATCCGCATGACGGCGCATGCCAAGGCGGCTGGAGCAGACGGGTCTTTGCAGGTCGCTCCCTACTACAACAAGCCAACTCAGGAAGGCTTCTTCCAACACTACAAAGCCATTTCGGAAGCCGTCGATCTGCCATCGGTGCTGTATAATATTCCCGGCCGATCTGCGAAGAACATCGATCCCGACACCGTCTGCCGAATCGCACAGGCTTGCCCAAACGTGGTCGCCGTCAAGGACGCCACTGGAGTGCTCGATCAGGCGTCACAGATTCTGGCGGGGTCTGACCTCACCGTGCTGTCCGGCGACGACAGCATGACGTTACCTCTGATGGCAATCGGCGGCAGCGGCATCATTTCCGTGGCGGGTAACATTATTCCGAAGGATCTGCTGGCCTTGGTGGCCGCGTTCAACGCCGGAGACATCGCGAAAGCTCAAGAATGGCACCACAAGCTGTTTGCGTTGTGCCGTGACATGCTGGGACTTTCGACCAATCCGATTCCGGTGAAAGCAGCCATGGCATTCGTGGGTATGGATTGCGGCCCTGTCCGACTGCCAATGACGGCCCTGACCGACGCCGAAGTGTCGTCGCTGAAGGCAACACTGACGGCCTATGGGTTGATCTGAATTCAAGGACCACATTCAAAAATCCGCGTTCAAATTGTGTCCGGCGTTAAGGAATGCCACGCACGATCGACGGGCCGATGACCTTGGTTAGCCAGACGGGCAGCTTTTGCCAAGTGGCGATCATTTTGTCGTACTTGCCGCTGTTTGGTCGAGCGTCACCGACATCTCCTTTGCGACTGTAGTATTGCCAGACCGCTGGAAATTCGGTCGATCCCCATTGCTTCTTGAATTTGTGAGTGCCCGCGTCCACCGAACTTCGACCAAAGTCGAAGAAGTCCTGCTGGCGTTCGATGGCCCGCGCGATCACATGCCAGTACAGCAGCATATTGCAGCTGGTCTTGTTGTATTCTCGCAGAGCACTAGCGCTAGGAATCAGCGTGGTTCCCGGACCGTGCAACAAAAAGCCTGACGCAACAGGGCGGCCTTCGAAACTTACTGTGCAGATTTCCGCAGCCTTACCAAAGCGATCCAGCATTTGGCCGAACAGCGATTTCGGAAACGGGGGCGTCCCCAAGTCACGCATGTTGCGGCAAAAGATGTCGTAGAATTCGTCCAGCCGATCGTGGCGACCGAAGTCAGTCGTCAGTGATTCGTCGTTGCGAGGTTTTCGAATCTGACTGCGGACCTTGCTTTTCAGACTGTCCCAAAACTCATCTTCCGTCTTCGGCAACGCCACCCGCATGTGGACTTTTTCTGTCGCTGTCGCGTTCAACCTCGGATGTTCGACATGTCGTTCGTGGCGAAGTTCCAGATGCTTCACATCCAGTTCATCGGCCAGTTCAACAGCCTGCCCAATCAGCAAAGTTGCTACCTGATTGGAATCGGCGAGCACTCCGCCGGTGTTTAGATACGGCTGACTGGCGAGAAACTTGCCGAAGATCGGCCCGGACACGAACATCAACGGCAGCACACCGACGATCTGGTCATCCATCATTGCGGTCAGAAAATACGGCTTGTGCTTCAACGCCGTAGAAAACACGTCCGCCCACTCGGACTGCAAATGAAAACCATCGTAGCCCCAACGCTGCAGGTACGTATTCCAGCCGACCGGTGCGGTCGTGAACGTGCGAATCGTGATAACGGGTGTGGGTGAAAGTGTGATCGTGGACACAGGGTGTGACCTTATGGAATCGGGAAAGAAATCTTGCTTTGCACGAATGGCCGACTGTCCGCAGCGACTGTCAGGATGTCTCAACCAGTTGCTCCGTCACAACGGGTTCTGGTCGCGTTCGAATCCGTAGCGCCACGGAAGCACCGAGACTGCGGTAGACCCCGACCATTTTCTCCATGCGTCGTTCAAAGCTGAATTTTTGTGCGACCGTGGTGCGACCAGCCTCGGCAAAGACAGCCGCCATGTCCGGTGCTTCGATGTAACTTCGGATCGCTCGAAACAACTGATCTTCGTTGTTGCAGTCCACAACGAGTCCGTTTTTTCCATCCGTCACCAATCGCGGAACTCCGTTGCATCTTGTGGCCACCACCGGTCGGCCGGAAGCCATCGACTCCAACACCACGTTCGGTAAACCTTCTCGCAGACTGCTGAGCACAAAAACATCGATGGCTCGATACAGGTCGCGGGGGTCGTTCAAAAAACCCGCCAGACGGACGTGGTTTTGCATGCCTCGCTGGTTGATCTGCTGCTGCAAGACGTCTCGAAGATGCCCTTCGCCGGCAATCACCAAGCCCACATTGTGGCCACTTTTGACCAGTTGCGAAACAGCATTGATCAGCAGGTCGAAACCCTTTTCTTCGGACAATCGACCGCACGCTCCCAGCAACACTTGATCGGTTCCAAAGCCAAAGCGGCTGCGTTCGGCTGCACTCGATGGCGAAGAATCGTAGTCATCAACCACGATGGCGTTGTCGATCAGGCTGAGCTTGTGTTCCGGAACTCCGAACCCGCGACAGCGTTGTTCCAGATCTTTAGACACACACACAACTTGGTCGTAGCATTTCATGCTGAATCGATCGATCCAGTAATATAACGGAGTCTTTTTTGTAAACCGGACCCAGCCATGAGCCGTCGTGACCAGTTGCATGCTGTGAAACTGTTTCACCAACAGCCCCAGAGCATTGCTTTTGTAGTCGTGAGCGTGCCAGATGTCGACCTTGCGTTCGCGACACACGCGAATGCACTGCTTGACCACGTTTCTATCCAACGGCCCCGTGTCATCCACGCCGATAATTTCCGCCCCGGCCGCACTCGCCTTCGCTTCCAGCGTCGCAAAACCCGGATCTCCAGGCGGGCGCATAAACAGGCAGGCGGAATCCATGCCGTAGGGTTTCAGAAACCTCGACGAATTCAGGATCGTCTTTTCCGGACCACCGCCGGTGCCGGTGACGACTCGCGTGTGCAGCACAAATGGCCGACGTTTTGATGTATTCGACATGCTTATTTTTCTTCCGCGGCTTTCGCTCGGTTAGGCACAAAACTGTGTTCCAATTGAATCGCTTTCGCTCGCCAGCCTTCGCCTTCCAGCCGACCGCGAGCGATCCGCTGATCTTCCGGCAGATCATCTTCCATCCTGAGCAGAACCAGATCCGCGAACTCCATCGGTGAGGACGTGACGTCTAGGCAATCGCTCCATTCGGAAACCGCAGGCAGGCTGCTGACGATCACGGGTTTACCGGTCGCCATATATTCTTTCATCTTCAACGGCTGCATCGCGCGCGTGACCGGCAAATCGGCGTACGGCATAATCAACGCGTCGGCATGCTGAGCGATCAAGGGCAACGACGAAAACGGCTGCGGCCCAATGCTGTGTACGTTGGGCAGGTTCAGGATGTTTTCGTCCGGATTTTGATGAGGCCCCACCAACACGATGTTGCCGGACTTCATTTTCCGCGACAACGTCGTCAACATTTTTGTATCCAAACGACGATCAACGACGCCCCAGAACACGGCCAGCGGACCCTGTATTCCTATCGGCAAAGGATTGTCGATGGCGTCGCGTTTCGGACACGGTTTCCAGTGATTCAGGTCCACGCCATGTGTCAGCAATTCAGATTTACGCCCCTGCAAAGCGATCATGGTCTGCAGGTGAGAGCTCACGGCAACGATTTCGTCAGACCGCTGAATCATCTGGTGATCCATCTGCCGCAGCGTGTCACCGTCGAGGCCCGGCCATTCGGCGAAATCGTCGACGCAGTAGTACACCCATTTTTCGACCGGCAATCGTCCGGCCAGATCGGCGATGATTGGCAACGTTGTCACGGCGCACACTGGTTGCGGTAGAGCTTTGATCAGTGGCTTGAGTTGTTGAGACAACAGCCAAGCGTTCAGCCGACGATCGTGCGGACGACTAAACCACGGCCACATTCGCGGGTTGACGACTGTCAGGTTTTTGTGCTGTTCGGGTGGCGGAGCGTCGCCAATTGCCGCCGTCTTTGACGACCACTGCCGAACCTTTTCTGCGACACGCTTGACCGTCGCCATGTCCAGTCGCGGCGCGCGAGTGCCAATCGTGTTGACCCACAATACCTTGTAGTGCGGCAGCAATTGACTCACCAGATGCTGACAGGACGACGAATGGCGTCCCCAGTCATCAGAAAAGACAACCAGAGAAGCGGCGGATTCGATGCGTTTAGCGATCATGCAACATCTCCTCATAGATGTTTCGGTATCCGTCCAGCATGCCTTGCTGCGAAAACGACTGCATCGCCTGCTCACGACCGGCGACGGCGACCGTGTTTCTCAATGTTGGATTCTGCTGCAGCAACACCAGTGAACTGGCCAGTCCGCTGGAGTCGCCTGAATTCGCCAAGAATCCGTTCTCCGCATGCCGAATCATTTCGGGAATGCCGCCGACTGCGGTCGACACCACGGGCAACCCCGCAGCCATCGCTTCGATAATCGTCAATGGAATTCCTTCGCTGATGCTACTCATCAAAAACACGTCCGCCGCAGCCAGCAGATCCGCCACGTCGGCTCGATTTCCGGCCAGTCGCACATGCTGTTCAAGCTTTAGCTTCCGAATCGAAGCTTCAATCGTCGCGCGCTGATCACCTTCGCCAACGATCAACAGGCGCACAGTCGGTTGTTGCCGCACCGCTTCCTGAATGGCGCGCAACGCCGTTTGATGATCTTTGAGTTCGTGCAGTCGAGCCACCTGGACTACCACGGAGTCGGTGTCTGAAAATCCGAACTCAGCCCGAATTCGTGGACGAGCGTCTGGCGCTGCTGCGGCAAGGGCCTGTAGATCGACGCCATTGTAAACCACTTCCACTCGACCGGACGGCAGTCCTTCGTTATCAATCAACGCCTGTCGCACGGCCCCACCGACGCCGACCAAGCGATCGCGTCTACGCAACATCAAGCGGTTGACGATCGCGCGCTTTCGGCTGGGCAGATCGGGGAAATGTCGTCCATGTTCTGTGAACAGCACCGGGCGTGATCCGAGCAACCCCCGGCTGAGCATGGCCTGAAAGAAAGGCGTGTACTGATGAGCGTGCAGAATGTCGGCACCTTCGCGTTTCGCGAAAGCGTCCAGACGCCGGGCACAGCCACGATCGATTCCAGCTTGCCGATGCAGGTGCTCCACGACAAAACCATCCGCCAGCAGTCGCTCGCCGATTTCACCGACTTCGTCCAGCACCGCCACTACACACCGATACCTGTCGTCCATACGACGCACCATCACATCCACCAACACTTCCGCCCCGCCCACACCCAACGCATGAATCACGTGGCAGATGGTAGGACGCGTGTCCGCTGATGTTGAGTCGCGTATTGTGATTGTTGGAGTCGCTTGGATCATTGATAAGTTCAGTGGTATGAATGTTGAATCCAGAAATGGAACACCTTCAGATCTGACGCTTTAATGCGGTCAAAGCATTCAGCCAGCGTTTGGGGTTCAGAACCTTGATACTGGCGACGGCCAGTCGAACGGGATTCTTCAGCAGCAGCTTGAATCGCTGTTTTTGCGGAACGAACATCGTCCACGTCGAATCCGGCAATGTCACATCGGCGGGCGGAAAGTATTCCGGCCGATTGGTGCGATGAAACACATCTCGCAAACCTTCTGTCATCAAGATCGACAAACACCGCGCCGTTAAGTGCTGCTCACCAAAGGTATACAGATCCGCCCAAGCCGTGTCATTCAGTTCATCCGCTTTCCGTCGCATCTGAATTTCGGCGTCAGTGTCTTCGCAACAAGACGCCGCAATTCGCAACGCGTTGGCCTTGCGAAAGTCTTGAGCCGCCCAGGCTTCTGTCACGTAGTCGACCTTGTCGGGTTCCGACAGCGTCGGACGTTCGTGGGCAACCATCCAGCGACCATAGTTCGCCAGACTTTGCCGAGCGTATTCGTAGTGTTCATCCCGTTGACCGGCTTCCAGCTTGGTCGCCAAATACCGGCCCATCGCCGTCATGCACACGGTATACGACCAGTGTCCTTCGGCGTCGATGAGGTGCAGTTCGTCGCAGTTTTGCTGTGGATGAGCGACTCGTCGAATCAACTGTTCAGCCTTGTGCAGATATATTTCGTCAGTCGTCAGCGTCCACGCATCGACTAACGCATTGATCGAATTGCCGACTCCGCGACCGGGCCCATGAAAGTCTTCAAACAGCGTCCACGAGGCCATGCCCGTGCAATCAGAATCCAGCAGACTGAACACTGTTTTCGAACCGTCTTCCATGCCGAGCACCCAGTCCGCCAGCGATAGCACGCTGTCATAAGCTTCCGTGCTGCCGGTCAGGAAGTGATAGTACATCAGTCCCGTTGTGTAGTTGTGTTCGGCGCTGAGTCCCCCGCCGTAGTTGCCGGTGGTGTCGTTCTTTTTCGAATACGTGCGATGCGTGGCTGTGTTTGCGTCCACGTAATGATCGGTATGCCAGAACAGTCCGCCGTTGTAGACTGATCGATCTTCCGTGGTGTGGTAGATGTCGATATCCATCACGTGCCGCGCCAGAGGATCGAACAGGTCGAACCATTTCGGATCGCCCGTAGTCATCAGATTCAGAATACCGCCGAAGATCAGATCGAACTGGTTGTTGTAGTGCGAAACAATCGTGTTCTGACCAGCGTAGAATGTTTGTTCGTGATCCGCCGGAACGTCGCCGAAGTTCCGCCAACCGTATTCATCAATGCTGTCGCGCCGCGCTGCGAACGATCGCGTGCCGGTGGTTGCAGCAGTCACATAATCTGCGAACTGAGTTTCGTTTGTGGAATCAGGCAACCAAGCCACAACACCACACCGCCGAATCCACGCCGTCGACTGCACCACACGCGGTGGCTGATCTGTCCATGTTAGATGATCGAGTGTGTGCGTGGCGGAACGAATTGAAATCCACGCACTGTGTGTTTTTTGTTCGCCGCCCTGCAGTTCGAACGTGCCCGCCACACCGGATGGAAACAAGCCGACTTCGATCTCAGCGGCCGCCGTGGCCGTGGCCTTGAGACTCCCCGGAAACTGCTGCCAGAATTCCAGCACGGAAACGCTCAACGTGCGATCTTCGCCCACCAGACTCACCACAGGCTGGCTGCGCAGGCCGCGCAATGTGTCACCGTTGGACCACGCCAGATAGCCGCGATTGGCAATCGGCGAATTGCCCGAAGCATCCACGTGATTCGTGCTGTCCCAGTTTTCCGAACCGCTGCCGAATTGCACGATCTTCACACCAGCTGCATCGTCTGCCGTGCGAACAGGCTGATCGGCTTCTGCCTTCCACCGCACCGTGGCGGTTTCGTCGACGGCTGGAAAGCTGACCTTCAACTGCAAGCCATCGAACAAAAATGAACCTGCGTCGCCAAGATCCCATAGGCTACCTTTGTGCTGTGCGCGGCGAGTGTTCCGAATTCGCGTGTCCACTTTTACATGACCGGCGGTCGGCCACACGTCCAGTCGGAACTGTAGCTTCACGAACGGCATGTCTGGCACGTGTGCATCGATCACCCAAACGCACCGCACGGAACCCGAAGATTCCTGTCGCACGTCTGTGATCTTCAATTCCAGTCGCCGACCGTCTTCCGCCGTCAGTTCTGGCAAAATTTGCACCGTCGTGTCTTCGCCGGCGTGACTTAACCTTGCAGCGATGGCACCTTCCACCCAGCGGACAGAACTTGTCGCCGCAGTTGGCGGTTGTTTGTAAGCTACCAATGCACAGGATGTTCGACCGGGCAGAATTCGTCCCGCCACGAAGTGCATCAGCAACCAACGGACACTACCGTCGCTCCAGCGATTCAGGACTTTGGTTTGAGCCGGAAAGTGTGCGCCGCCGAGACCTTCGACGACCCATTCATCCGCATCGAACAGTGTGCCTTTGGGAACGCACAGTCCGGTGGTGACCGGAACCTGGCGCAGCTTGCTGGAGTTCACCGAAACCACGTCGAACGGGATTTCGCGGAGCTCGCGGCTGGAGCGCGTTTTATCGGTCTGTAATTCTGGCACGGCTGTACTCATGGATTCCATCATTCTTTACGCATGTTTTCCGGTGGCGAACGTTGCCGGAACTTTTAGCTGGCTGGTGGTCACCGATCGAGCACCGCCGTACGTGTCCAGCCAACGCCCGAACACCAATAGCGACCACAGCACTTGCCCGAAGCGGCCAGTGTGGTTGCAGTGCGATCGATACATCTGCGCCGCTTGATCGCTGTTGATGTATTCGGCAATCGGTGCTGAAGGGTTCAGAATGATGTCCTGCACCTGACTCTTCAGCGGACCACGCAGCCAATCGTCGGTCGGCAATTCGAAGCCCTGTTTTTTGCGATGCACCAGTTGGTCCGGCAAGCGAGATTCGAACAGTTCCTTCAGAATCCACTTCTTCGAACCGTTGCGAACCTTCAGATTCGAAGGCATCGACGCAGCCAGTTCCATCAGTGGCACGTCGATCAACGGCGGTCGGACTTCCAACCCATACGCCATGCTGGCGCGATCGACCTTGGTCAAAAAATCGTCCGGCAGTAGAAAGTTAGTATCAGCCGCCAGCATGCCGCTTAACGCATCTCGATGGCCCGACAAAAATGCCTGTTCCACAAATGTTTCCGGATGGTAATGCTGGACCGTAGCCGCGAATTCAGAATTCCACAGTTGAGATCTCATGCCACGACGGCAGGCCGAAATTGTATTCGCATACGCCGCCGCTGGATCGGAGCTCAGGTTTTGCAGGAATGTCTTCAGCCTCAAAGGTCGCGGCAGCCAATCGAACTTCGGCCACACCACGGACAATGGGCGTAGTGCCATTCGTCGAAACCACGCCGGAATCCGATCGCGGATCTGGGCTTCTGTGAGGTCGTGACCGTATCGCGCATACCCGCCGAAGGCTTCGTCGCCGCCATCGCCGGACAGGCAAACTTTGACGTGTTCCGCCGCCATGCGCGCCACCGCCATGGTGGGAATCGCAGACGCATCGGCGAAGGGTTCGTCGTAATAAAAACACAGTTCGTCCAGATCACGCACGGCGTCTGGAGTCACAATTTGTTCGCGATGATCGGTGCCGAAATGTTCTGCAACAGCCGCTGCATACGGCAATTCGCTGAATTCCTTTTCCTGAAAACCGATCGAAAATGTCTGCACCGGCTGAGTGGCCACATCCGCCAGACTGGCCACGATAGCGCTGCTGTCCAACCCACCGCTCAGAAACGCCCCAACGGGAACGTCGGCGATCAAATGGGCGCCCACGCTTTCGCGAATCGCTTCGCCGATGCGTGACTTCCATTCGTCGTCACTGGCCTGAACCTCGTTGTCGAACGATAGTTGCCAATAGCGTTCCGCTGCCGTGCTCAGATCGCTGGCATCCAGTATGATCGTATGCGCGACCGGTAGTTTTTGAATGCGTCGGAAGATGCAGCGTTCTCCGGCGATCACGCCGAACGTCATGTAATCTTCGACGGCTTCTGGGTTGATCGTGCGGTCGACGTTGGGATGAGCCAAAATGGCTTTCAGTTCGGAACCGAACAGCAGCTTTTCTTCATCGCGATAGATGTACAGCGGTTTCTGGCCCAGATGATCGCGTGCCAGCAGCAGTTTGCGTTGGCGAGCGTCCCACAGTGCAAAAGCAAACATTCCGCGCAGGTGCTTGACCAGGTCTTTGCCGAAGTCTTCGTACAGATGGACCAAAACTTCGGTGTCGGAATGTGTGCGGAACACGTGGCCGCGAGCTTCCAGTTGCTGCCGGAGTTCCGGGTAGTTATAGATTTCTCCGTTGAACACCACCTGCACGGATTCGTCTTCGTTGCCGATGGGCTGATCGCCGCCCGCCAGATCGATGATGGCCAGTCGACGATGAATCAGGCCGACATTGTTCGCCCGAAAAAAGCCCTCACCATCGGGGCCTCGGTGCGCAATGGCGTCCCCCATCGTTTGCAGAATGTGTCTATCTGCACTGCGATGTGAGTCGGCGTAGAGAACTCCGGCAGTTCCGCACATGTCAATTTCGTTGAAGGCTGCCAATTTGAACAAAGAGATCTGTCGGGGTAACCATAGGTTGCCAAAAGCCCCCGTGTTGTGATTTTGTCGGCCCGGTATGTCAGACATCCGGATTGATTGTTCGGAGCGTACCGATGATTCCGGCGATGTTGGAATGTTGCCGATTCGCAACGGCCAATGCAGACGCGCTCCGGTCGTTAGTCGCTCGCCTTGTGTGTGTCGTTCCTGTTTTTGTTCCGCGCGATTCAGTCCCCAGCGGGACGACAGACTGGTGCCGTCGGCGGCAGCCGACGGCTGCCAGCCTATTAATGAAACGAGTCCCAGCGGGACGGCAGAAGGTCATTCACAGGCTGCGTCTGTCGTCCCAGCGGGCAACGCCGTTAAGGATTGTTGGCCACAAAAACATAGAGAGCGGAAAAGATGAGAGTGCGATTCAGGCCTAGCAGCCTGTCCGGAAACAGACTCATGAGGCGTGTCCGTGGGGGGCGGAAAATTTAAAATTCTGGCCGCAGCGGCGATGACGAAGCTGTCTCGACCACTGGTGTGGGAAATTGGCCAACAAAGCTTTGGTGGTCTGCTATAGCACGGATTTCCGCCCAAACTGCTGCGCCGTGCCGTTTCAACTCAATGGCCCGCTTCATTACCGGGGTCGGCGAAAAAAAGGTCGGGTGGGTCGGATGGCGATCGCCATGTCGACCCACCATTTTCTTTGCAGATACGGGGCGGATACGTGTGGTGGGTCGGCGTCACTTCGGCTCCTTGACCCACCCGACACAATCAAATCCCAACAATGAAGCGGGCCATTGTTTCAACTTGTTGTCAGCGCACCACTTCGGAACAACTTCAATAAGTTGTGGACGAGACAAACCAGATTCCATTCCCCCTTCATCTTCTCAAGGCTTCGCAGAAGGAAATTGCAAAACCCAAGGCCGGCCTTGATCTGACCGAACACCGGTTCGATGATCACCTTCCGCCGTGAGTATTCGTCTCGCCCTCACCTTTTCTG
>JBDNHJ010000220.1:0-38672 GCA_041688835.1 Fuerstiella sp. | reverse complement strand
CGGTCCACTGTTTCGGGGCCCCTGCGGTGGCGAGTTGAGAAACGACACCTTTGGCGACAGCCTGCGATCGAATGCTCTCAAACCACTGGGAACTCAGTTTTCGCACAGTCGATTTCAGAAGATCACGGCACACTCCTTCCGTCATTTTTTCGCATCCTATTGTGCTGGAATGGGAATCGCTCAGCAGACTGTTATGGATTGGATGGCCCATCGCACTGACTCCATGGCCCAGCGATATTTTCACAGCGATGACGCCGCATCACTGCGGAACATCCAAAAGCTGGATCCGTTGACATCAGTACCAGAGGACAAGACGTCAGGACATGACGAAGAACCTCACGACTCCGACGATCAAGCTGAGTAGAAGTGAGAGCTTGCATCAAACTTACAAACTCGCGCTGCCCGCCCGCGGCGAGTCTTATATCATCCGAAAGCAGTTAGCGTTGCCAGATGTATGGCAATGCACTTTTGTAGCCGCGACACCCCGGAGAAACACAGACCGCAAGAAACGACCGAGACTGGTTTCGGCACAGTTCTGACACAGTTGGCATTTGGCCGAAATCATCAAAGCCGCAAACCTCAACCTGACAACAACTTAGATCAACTCAATTCACTGCCGGAAGGTTTTTACGTCGCCGCCCCAAACGAAGCGAAAGACGTCAAACAATTCTTTCTACCAACACCAGAGAGCGTGACCAAACAAACAAGGCGTGCCGAAGGCCTTAGCGTAAATTGTTGTGCGGCGTACGCAGCTGGTTACCACCAAGTCCGCTCAAGTATCATGACCTTCTCGTCGGCGTTCACCCAAAGGTTGGAAACGTATTCTCTGTTGGGTTTCGAGGGGTAAACGTAAACGTGGGTAACACCCGAAAGTGGGAACCATGATGGTTGAGAATCACCAAGGGTCGTAGTGAATGATGAGTCGTCATGCGTCTCGTCACGTAGGACCAGCCCAAACGTCTCCAGCAATTGCAATGTGCGACGGGTTGTCGCGATAACTGGATGGGGTCGGGTTTTCCGACACATGGCAGTTTGGCACAGTTCGGGGTGTTTTGCGAGGATTTTCGGTAGAAATCTGATGCTCATGCGAGTTGGCGGGTTGACGATTTGGCGGGTTGGGATCTGAGGGCGTTGTTGATCGATCAACTGGGCAGAGTTGGCTTGTTGTTGGCTGCGTCGACGGGACAGGATTCGGCATCAAATGAAGCCGGTGCGGCTCTCTTCTCCGCCGCTGATTATTTTGTGCCATCTGCCGGCGAATCGGAGCCACTGTAAGAAATGACGTGACGGGCGAAGTTGGGACCGGGCGAATCGGCTGCTTGGTGAGTTGAACGCGGAGCATCGAAACGGCTACACTTCCGCCCGATGGCGGTCTTCGATCCCGATGGTACTGTCGTGCTGTTCCTGACTTTGGCTGAAAGAGCGTCATGAGCGTTGTTATTGCACTCGACCAAGGCACGACGAGTTCGCGTGCGATTTTGTTCGATCACTCCGGCAGCGTGGTTGGTGTTGCGCAACGCGAATTCGAGCAGAAGTTTCCGCAACCAGGCTGGGTGGAACATGATGCCATCGAAATTTGGGAATCACAGCTGGCGGTCGCTCGTGAGGTGTTGACCGAAACAGGGACAGCCGCGTCAGACATTGCCGCTTTGGGAATTACCAATCAACGCGAAACGACGCTGCTGTGGGACCGCAAAACAGGCCAACCGATTCACAATGCAATCGTCTGGCAGGACCGACGCACCGCGAACCTCTGCGATTCGCTGCATGCAGAAGGGCACGCGGCGATGGTGCAGCAGAAAACCGGATTGATCATCGATGCCTATTTTTGTGCCACCAAAGTTCGTTGGTTGCTGGAAAATGTCGAAGGTGCGCGAGAGCGTGCGGAACGGGGCGAACTGGCATTCGGCACCATCGATAGTTGGTTGATCTGGAATCTGACCGGCGGTCGAACTCACGTGACTGACGTTACGAATGCTTCGCGAACGATGCTATTCAACATCACAACCTGTGAGTGGGATGAGGAACTGCTGTCGCTGTTTGAAGTGCCTCGCTCGGTGCTGCCGGAAGTGCTGCCTTCCAGTCATATTTATGGTCAGACCGAATCAGATTTGCTGGGCGCGCCGATCAAAATCGGGGGAGCGGCCGGAGATCAGCAGTCGGCGCTCTTCGGTCAAAACTGCACTCGCGACGGCATGGCCAAAAACACGTACGGCACGGGTTGCTTTATGCTGATGAACGTCGGTCACAAGCCGCTGCCATCGAAAAATCGACTGCTGTCGACGATCGCCTGTAGCGCCACCGATCAGCCCGATTATGCTCTGGAAGGCAGCGTCTTTATCGGTGGTGCGGCCGTGCAATGGCTCCGCGACGGCCTCGGAATCATCGAATCGTCTGCGGAGATCGAACAACTGGCCAGCACAGTGACGGACAGCGATGGCGTGTACATGGTACCCGCCTTTGCCGGCTTGGGCGCACCGCATTGGGATTCTTATGCTCGAGGCACCATTCTGGGAATCACACGCGGCACCAATCGCGGACACATCGCGCGAGCGGCTTTGGAAGGCATTGCATTTCAGGTGGCCGATGTTTTGGACGCCATGCAACAGGATGCTGGTTCGCCCATCGAAGAACTGCGAGTTGACGGTGGCGCGGCGGTCAATAACCTGTTGATGCAATTCCAAGCCGACCTGATGCAGGTGCCCGTTGTGCGTCCGAAGATTATCGAAACCACGGCACTGGGAGCCGCTTTTCTGGCGGGGTTGGCGGTTGGGTTTTGGAACGATGTTGTCGAAATTCAGAAGGTGTGGCAAACCGATCGTATTTTCGAACCAGCGATGTCGTTGGACGAAGTCGCCAGTCGTCGTGCCAAATGGACCATGGCGTTAAATCGATCCAAGCAATGGGAACAGGACGCATGACGGCGGGGAATTCGAGCCATGGATTCGCTCAGGAATCCCGCGATGGCTCAAAACAGGGGCTGTGCCGAGACACATCGATTGAACGTCTGCGTCAGCGATCTGAACCGTGGGACGTGGTCATCATTGGCGGCGGTGCTACCGGCATCGGCGTGGCATTGGATTCTGCCAGTCGAGGCCTGAGTACCGCATTGGTTGAACAGTCTGATTTTGGGAAAGGAACTTCCAGCCGCAGCACGAAGCTTGTCCACGGTGGCGTTCGCTATCTGGAACGCGGCAATATCACGCTGGTCCGCGATGCTCTGCGCGAACGAACTTTGCTGCGTCAGAATGCGCCGCATCTTGTGCATGATCTTCCATTTTTTATTCCGTGCCGTAGTCGGTGGCAGCGGTTTTATTTTTGGGTTGGGTTGAAGGTTTATGACTTCCTGGCCACTGGTAACAGCTTCGGCCGTTCGCATGGTGTGACGCTGAAGACCGCCGCCAAATCGATTCCGACGCTCAATCAGCACGGACTTCGGGGCGGTGTAATTTATCACGACGGACAGTTTGATGACGGCCGATTGCTAATCAACATGGCGCGGACGGCTCACGATCGAGGGGCTTGTCTTGTGAATCACATGGCCGCCACGAATTTGGTCAAGGATGAGCTCGGAAAAATCACGGCTGTCGCGGTGCAGGATGCAGAGTCTGGCGAAGAGTTCCAGTTGCGTGCTCATTGCGTGATCAATGCGGGCGGCCCGTTTTGTGATGCGATTCGCGCGATGGACGATGCCGGGCACGAAACAATGATCGCGGCCAGTCAGGGTGCGCACGTTGTGTTGCCGAAGTCGTTTTTTCCGGGTGATACGGCATTGATTGTGCCGAAGACGTCGGATGGGCGAGTCATCTTTATGATTCCATGGCACGATCATGTCATCGTCGGCACCACGGATACGGCGATTTCCACGGCGACGTTGGAGCCGATGGCACAACAGGCGGAAATTGAATTCCTGCTGAAAACGACGGGTGAGTATTTGGTGCGTCAGCCGACGATTGATGACGTGTTGAGCATCTACACGGGGATCCGCCCGCTGGTCAAAGGCGACAAATCCGCGCGCACGGCGTCGTTGTCGCGCGACCACGTGATTCGAATTGACGACTCAGGATTGGTCACCATCACCGGTGGCAAATGGACGACGGTTCGCAAGATGGCAGAAGACTGCGTGACGCGTGCCTGCCAGTCGGCCGGGTTACCATCGCAACCCTGTGCGACGCAGGATCTGAAGCTGCACGGATTCACCAACGAACAGATCAACGACGAACGAGCTTACTACGGTGCCGATCTGAGTGCGGTTCGCGAACTGGAGCTGCAGCATCCGTTGCTGGCGGAGCAACTGGATGCTGCGCTGACGATTCGCGGATCAGATGTCGTGTGGGCCACGCGACACGAAATGGCGCGGACTGTGGAAGACGTGTTGGCCAGACGCCATCGAGCGTTGTTTCTGAATGCGGCCGCCGCTGTTCGAGTGGCTCCTGCCGTTGCCAGTTTGATGGCTCAGGAATTGAGCGAAGATGATTCCTGGATTGCCGACCAGCTTCAAAAATTCAACGATGTCGCCACTGCGTACCTGCCCACAACTTTGCGATCAAGCGATCCCTAAATGTGTGATGTGTTTTTTTAATTCAAAATCCTGCCTGCGAGTTACCTGAATGTCTCTATTTACGGCTGAAGTCATCGGCACAATGTTGCTGGTGCTGTTTGGAAACGGCGTTGTTGCCAATGTGGTGCTCGCGAAAACCAAGGGACACAACGGCGGCTGGCTGCTGATCAACGCTGGCTGGGGCGTTGCCGTGTTTGTGGGTGCGTTCTGTGCGAATCAGGTGAGCGGTGCCCATATTAATCCGGCTGTGACTGTTGCGATGTTGGTGGCCGGAAAGATCACTCTGGCACAGACGGGCACGTATATCGCCGCTCAGTTAGTGGGTGCGATCATCGGTGCCGTGTTGGTCTATCTGTGCTACCGTCAACACTTCGACGCGACGGACGACGCGGACGCAAAGTTGGCCTGTTTCAGCACTGCCCCCAACATTCCCGGCAACCGGCAGGCCTTCTTATGTGAAGCGGTCGGCACCTTCGCTTTGATTCTGCCAATCTTTCTGATGGTGACGCCAACCTTGCTGCAGGGCATTGAACCGGCGGATACGGACGCGGTTCTTGGGCTGGGTTCTCTGGGACTACTTCCGGTGGCGTTGTTGGTCTTCGGGATCGGCATGTCGCTGGGAGGAACCACGGGTTACGCCATCAACCCGGCCCGCGATCTTGGCCCGCGACTGGTTCACGCTCTGTTACCGATTCGCGGCAAACGCGACAGCGATTGGGGATACGCTTGGGTTCCCGTTGTGGGCCCACTGGTCGGCGGAGTCGTCGCGGCCTTGGTCTATCAATGGCTGGCGTTGTGAAAACGGGATGGCAGCCGCCGCGACGGAAACTTGCTGACGTATTCAAACAACTTCGTAAGCAATCCCGCTTTGCCACCAAAAAGTAATAAGGTGGCCGCAGGCCGGTTGAGGGGGCCTTGGTGGATGACGGTCCCGAAGAGCAATTGAAAGTTGAACGAAAACCCCTCACCCTAACCCCGAAACAGGGGAGAGGGGACAATCGCAACAAATGCTCGCTCTGCGGGCAAAAGTGGCGATATCCAACTCAGCCGTCGTCCCGAAAATCAACTGACATCACACTTGTTAGGACAAACTCATGAAAACACACATTCTTTCTGTACTGACCTGCTTGCTGCTGGCGAGTGTTGTTCAGGCGAATCCGCCCAACATCATTTTCATCTTTTCTGATGACCACGCCGAACATGCGATTTCGGCGTACGGTTCTAAGGTGAATCAGACGCCGCATATTGATCGGCTGGCCACAGAAGGCGCTCGGTTCACGAATTCGTTTGTGACAAATTCGATCTGCACGCCCAGTCGTGCCACGTTGTTGACCGGGCAGTATTCGCATCTCAATGGCGTGCCCGTCTTTAACCGCTTCGATCCGTCGCGAGACACCGTCGCCAAACATCTGCAGGCGGGTGGCTACCACACGGGCATGATTGGTAAGTGGCACCTGGGTTCAGACCCAGTTGGCTTCGACCGTTGGTGCGTACTGCCCGGGCAAGGCGCGTATTGGAATCCGACGTTTTTGACTCCCGCCGGCAAGCTCAACATCGCAGGCCATTGCACGGATGTCACCACAGACCTCGGGCTTGAATTTCTGAAAACGCGACCAGCCGACAAACCATTTTTTCTGATGTTGCATCAGAAAGCGCCCCATCGAAACTGGGCTCCTGATGAACGAAATAAGGCGCGCTTCAAAGATCAGGTGATTCCTGAACCAGACACTCTGTGGGACGACTATGCCACTCGTCCCGCCGCTCTGCCAGAAAACCAACAGACTGTGGCGAATGATCTCACGCGGCGCGACTTAAAACTTGAACCGCCGGATGATTTAAATGGGCGCGATCTTGGGCAGTGGCTGGGCGTCAAGCCAACCGAACTGGATGTTGACGGCAAACTGCTCAGCGGCGATGAACTGACAAAGTGGAAGTATCAACGCTACATGCAAGACTATCTGGCCTGTGTTCAGGGCGTCGACGATGGTGTTGGGCGAGTGCTGGATTACCTTGACAAAACGGGGCTGGCGAAAACCACCATCGTGATCTATTCGGCGGACAACGGCTGGTATCTGGGCGACATGGGCATGTACGACAAACGCTTCATGTACGAACCAGGTTTGCGAGTTCCGCTGTTGGCCAAAGGGCCGGGGATCAATGCCAACAGCACACCGGAACAGTTTGTGGCCAACATTGATCTGGCACCAACATTTCTGGACTTGGCGGGTCTGCCGATTCCCGATTCGATGCAGGGACGTTCGCTGGCACCATTGCTATGCGGAGAAACCCCGGCCGACTGGCGACAATCGATTTACTATCGGTACTATCACTCCCCCGGACATCACAACACGCAAGCTCACTATGGTGTCCGCACAAAAACGCACAAGCTGATTCACTACTGGAAGAAGGACGCCTATGAAATGTTTGACCTCGTCAACGATCCAGCCGAACAACACAATCTGTTGCATTCTGAATCGGAAGCCAGCCAACCGCAAGTCGCCGCGAAGTTTGCGGAACTGAAGTCTGAGATTGCGGATTTGCAGGCTGAGTTCAAAGACGATGGCCGCTATGCGGACTCCTCAACATGGCCCGCTGGAAGCGCTGATGGTCCATTTCCACAGCAGCCGTTGGGTGCAAAAACGGTTGCTGAAGCGAACGACTTGAGTCACGATCGCTGAGAACGAAAAACATGTCCCAAAGTAAAATTCGACTCGCGGTGGCACAATGGTTGTCGCGATTACTAGCATCATTCTCCGTCGCGTCCATTGCATTGGGAATGTTATTTTTCTGTGCTTCACTGACTCCGTCGCTGTTGCCGCGTCCGCCCATTCTGCAGGGCTTGCTGGGTGGCGTTTCGTTGTGGGTGGGATACGGATTCGGCAAGGCGCAAATCGCCGCGTGGCGATTCATGGAATTGCGAGAGTTTGGACAACAGCAATCAACGATCATCTCACGGGGCCTGCTGAGTGTGATGGCCTTACTGTCTGCCTTCACGCTGTCGCGCATGGCAGGTTGGCAGAATTCCATTCGTAGCCGCATGCAGCTGCCGGATGTCGATTCATCGTACCCACTCAGCGTCGCGGCGACTTCGATTGTCGTGGCCATCGTGTTGCTGCTGGTTGCGAGGGCGATCTGGTTTCTGATTCTTAGTGTTTCCGATCGCCTGAAACACATCATGCCGCCCCGTGTTGCGTTGGTTGTGTCGACGATCGTCCTGGGTTTTTCCATCATCAGCCTCGTCAACGGCCTCATTGTGAAGACAGCTTTGCACGCGGCGGACGACGCGTTTGCGGCGATCGACCAAGCGACAGACGACGAACTTTCGCAGCCTCAAACATCGGCGTCTTCAGGAAGTTCGGATTCGCTGATCCGCTGGAGTGACATTGGCAAAAATGGAAAAATCTTTGTGTCCGACGGCCCAACTGCCAACGACATTTCTGAACTCACGAGACGTCCGGCTCAAGCCCCCATTCGAGTCTACGCGGGATACAACACGGGGGATTCGTTGGAAGAACGAGCCAAGGTGGCGGTGGACGAACTGATTCGTGTGGGAGGTTTCGATCGCGAAGTCCTGATCGTCGCGACTCCGACCGGTACTGGCTGGCTGGATCCTTCGGCCGTTGATCCGCTGGAATATCTCCACGATGGCGACATTGCCACGGTGTCGATGCAGTACTCGTATCTTCCCAGCTGGCTCACGATCATCGTCGATCCGGATCGCTCGCGGGACGCAGCCAAAGCCCTGTTCCGACAAGTGTATTCGCACTGGACGTCAATGGATCACGGCCACCGCCCACGGCTGTATCTGTTTGGCCTGAGTCTTGGTTCACTTGGCAGCGAGGCGGCATTGGACTTCTACGACTTGATCGGCGATCCGATTGACGGTGCCGTACTGAGCGGCCCGCCGTTTCCAAGTGCGATGTGGCCGCAGTTGGTTCGCGATCGAAAGCTGGAGACGCCCGCTTGGTTGCCGGAGTTTCGCAACGGCGAATTGGTGCGGTTCATGAACAGAGACGGAATCGCAGCACCGCAAGATGCCGATTGGGGAATCATGCGCATCATCTATTTGCAACACGGCAGCGATCCGATGGCTTGGTTTTCGCCGTCGCTGGCTTGGAGCGAACCAGACTGGCTGACGGCGAACCGAGCCCCCGACGTGTCGCCGGATTTTCGCTGGTTCCCCGTCGTGACCTGCCTGCAAGTCGGCTTCGACGTGCCGATGGCCACCACCGCTCCACTGGGCTACGCCCATAACTATGCGCCCGCCGAATACATTGATGCGTGGATTGAAGTCACCGCACCGAAATCGTGGACCGACGACGACACGCAAGCACTGAAGGCAGCCTACGCCAACTTCAATCCATCACCAATCTGAGTCGCGATCGATTGCTCGCTGGTGGACGAAATTGTCCTGACCGATCGGATTCTAGGTGGACGGCGCCACTTTTTGTTCACGAAGCGAGCAAGGTCTGTGCTTGTCCCCTCTCCCCTTTTTCGGGGAGAGGGCTAGGGTGAGGGGTTTTTCGTGCGGCTTTTATGTGCTTTTCGGAACCGTCATCTACCAAGGCCCCCTCATCCGACCTGCGGCCACCTTCTCCCCCCGCTGGGGAGAAGGGACGTTCGGAAAATCACCCGTTCAAACTCGCGTTTTTACTTATGAAATTCAAAAACTGGCGCTGTCCAACTAGGCGCCGTGTTTTTTGGCGTTTTTTTTTTTCGTTGGGGCACCCCCGTAATGCCAAACACCACTGGCGTGTGGTTACCGAAAATGCCTAAACTTCGTAGAAGGATTATCTTGTGAACAGGGATCGTGTACTATGCCAACAGTTTCGAACACAGAAAACAAAGGCCCGCAGCGGCTGTCCGCTTCCGGTCTCTTCGCGTTTTGCTGTCCAGTGGGTGTTTGCTGCCTGATGATTGTCGGCGGCGTGTGTTTGTTTCCGACGACCTCATCGGCACAGGATCCCGCTCCATTCGCTCCCTTTGACGAATTGATGGGCGAACCGATTCGGCCCCGGCCCAACACGACGCCTCGATCAACAGCGCCGCCTTCGGAGTGGCCGCTGCCGGAATTCGACCGGGGTTTGGATTTCGATTCGGCACCCGCGCGGCCTCGTTTCGGCGATCCTGGGACCCCACAGCCGAAGGGCGGCACACAGCCGAACGGCGAATTTCGCGACTTCCGCTATCGCCGCAACGATTTGGCACCGCGTGACGATTCCACCGGGGGCGTGCCCGACCGACGGCCGCGGTTCGAGTTGCCCGATCCCGGTTTTGCAGACGTGGCTGATGGTTCGGAAGTCGAACAAGCACCGTTTGACTGGAGTCAGAAAACAACGTCTGCGGCGGATCTGATGTTTCCGGCCAGCACGGTCTTCGTACACAACACGGGCTTTATGGAACGCAAGGAAGAAATTGCGTATCTGGATCTGATTACTGCGACCGAATTGCAGTGGCGGCGATTGGTGCAGAAGAGTCTGCGAGACAGAGACGTGAATCGGAATCCTCGGGCCGAATGGGAAGAAGCCTTCTATCGCTATGCTGAAGCACGTCGATTGGCCTGGAAAAACGGCAAGCTGATTTTCGGAGACACAACGCCCACACTCAACGGATACCGCGACCCATTCGCCCCAGCCAACGCGGTGACTCCCACAGCATCAGCCACCACCACTTCGACACGCAAGTACCTCCTGACGGACGACATTTCGAAGTTCCCCGAGCACTTTGTTGGCCGCCCGATCATCTTGTACGGTCGATTTACGCCCGATTCTGAAGTCAAGCTGGTGCCTAGATCGCAGTCCGCCAAAACGGATTCCGAACGTTATCCGGACAGGCGCACAGCGGCCGCGTTTTCGCCGCAGACCGAGTTCCCGCGGGATGATGTGAATCGAATCGGCGACGATCAACTGCCGATTGTCCCAGAGACGCTGAAGCTGTTGCGTGGCACGCTGATTGACCTCAACAGCAGCCAGCAGATTGCCATGGTCGACACCAAAGGACTCATCACACCAAGCAACGGGCTGTTGGGCATCAACGATGCGTGGAGAACTCAGACGGAAGTCCCCGTGCTGATCAAAGGTTGGGTCGTTAAGAATTGGAAAGACAATCGGCCGCTGGTCTATTGCGAATCCATGCGACTGATTACTCCCCGCCCGCATGTCGACTTGATCCGCAAAAACAGTGTCGACAAACGGCGTCTGCAGGACGAAGAAACTTGGCTGTACTACGAAACACTCAAGCAGATGGATCGCACCAGCACGCGGCTGCAAAAACAGATCGCGGCCACCGGACTGCAACAGCGGATCGATGTGTTGATGGCAGAAATTATCGACACTTCAAAAGCAGAACTCACGAAACTGACGGACCAGTTTAAGATCGGCAGCGTGACCGATGAAGTGCATCAACGTCGTCGAGCGGCGTTGCAACGTCGGCTTGATCAACGATTGGCGCGTTACAAGACCTGTCGCCAGAACCCGGAACAATTTCAGACCTACGTGGATATGTACCAGCATCCCGATGCTTGGCAGGGAGAGCTCGTGACACTGCGGGGCCATGTCCGGCATGTGGTCAGCTATCCCGCCGATGAAGTGCTATTCGGCGAACGTCGACAGTTGCACGAACTGTGGCTGTTCACCGACGATTCGCAGCACAATCCGGCGGTAATTGTCACGACGAATCTGCCCCCCGACTTTCCCAAGGATGCGGAAGTGGTGGACTATGTCACCGTGACGGGCTGCTTTTTCAAACGCTATGTGTACGGTTCTCAGGATGTCGATCGGATCGCTCCGCTGATTCTGGCGGGCAACGTGACATGGCGACCGACGGTGGATCAGGTTCAAGATTTGGTGGCGGTGGGTTTGGTTTCGGCCGGTTCTCCGCGAGCCGTTCGAGCCGCCGCGATTGCGGGTGACACAACCAGCCAGTCTGTGATGTGGTTCGGCGCGTTTTTGGTGATGCTGGTGATGATGGTGATGTGGGGGCGCGCACAGCGTGAGGAACGCGATCGGGTTCACTTGAGAAAACTGGTGAATGATGTGCCGGTGTTTGAAAACCCGACGGTAGACAGTTACGCTTCGCTGCTGACGGACCTGCCGGTTGATCCGACGTCCGAGTATTTGCGTTCCACACGACTTCCCACAGACAAGTATCGTTCTTGAAAACCCTGCCCGCAATTGACGGTCGACCCGTTCGCCTTGGAGTTTTGATTAGCGGCGGCGGCACTACGCTGCTGAACTTTCTGGACTGCATTCAGGATGGGTCATTGAATGCAGAAATTCCGCTGGTGATCAGCAGTCAGGCCGACTGCCAAGGCGTCACCCGCGCTGCAGCGGCGGGAGTTCCTTGCCAACCGGTCGTGCGGCGCGATTTCGCGAGCACTCAGGAATTCAGCGCAGACGTGTTTGGCCGTTTGCGAACCGAACGGGTTGATTTGGTGATTCTGGCGGGCTACCTGTGCCTGTTGCAGATTCCGGACGACTTCCGTGATCGAGTGCTGAACATTCACCCATCGTTAATTCCCGCGTTCTGTGGCAAAGGAATGTACGGGCACCATGTGCATCATGGCGTGGTTCAGCGGGGAGCGAAAATCAGTGGCTGCACGGTTCACTTCGCCGACAACGAATACGACCATGGTCCGATTGTGCTGCAGCGCGCGGTGGAGATTCCGGACGGCAGCTCGGTCGATGATGTCGCCAGCTTGGTGTTCGAACAGGAAAAAATCGCGTATCCAGAAGCGATTCGGCGCGTCATTTCGGGCCAACTGGTGATCGACGGCGGCCGGACCGTGTTTGCCTGATGCTCGTTGAGCCTTTCGTGAGATGACGATTGCAGCTGGGACTCTTGCCGCTATGTGGCCAGTCACGTTAGAATCCGGCAACGCCGTTCGTCGGTTACTATTCGCTCAGGAACAACTTGTTTACGCATTCGTCATCACAGGAAAGTTATTGGAATGAGTTTCGAAGGGAAGGCCGCCTTGGTCACAGGATCGTCCAAGGGCATCGGTGCCGCAATTGTGTTGGAATTGGCCAAACGTGGGGCCGACGTCACCATCAACTGTCATAGCAGCAAAGATGAGGCGGAAGCTGTTGCAGAACAGGTCCGAGCGATGGGTCGGAAAGCTCTGGTTGTGGCGGCAGATGTTTCCGACCAAGCGGCGGTGGAAGACATGGTGCAGCAAACCGTGGACGCTTTTGGCCGCTTGGATTGCTTTGTCAGTAACGCGGTGTATAGCGATCGGCAGCTGATGGTCGAAGCCGATATGGCGGGCTTTAAGCGAACCGTGGATGTCAGCATGTGGGGCGCGTTTTTTGGTGTGCGAGCAGCCGCGCAGCAGATGTTGAAGCAGGGACATGGCGGAGCGATCACTGTGATTAGTTCACCGCATGCCGTGATTCCGTTTCCCACCGCAATGGCGTACAACATGTCTAAGGCCGCGATCGATCACATGGCGCGGACGGCGGCGATTGAGTTGGTGAAGGACGGGATTCGCGTCAATATCTTTCACCCTGGCTGGATCGATACACCCGGCGAACGCAAATTTTTCACCGAAGCAGAAATTCAACAGGGCGCGACTTCTCTGCCAATGGAACGCATGGGAACCCCGGAAGAAATGGCGCGCGGGGTCTGCTTTACGCTCAGCGATGACGCCGCTTACATGACTGGCAGCACCATGACCATGGACGGCGGAGTCGGCCTGCCATGGTGGTCGAACCGTGCTGAAGGCAAGCAGTAGTTGCCGGGCATGCTGATCGCAGTTCATTTCGCACGGTAGCGGGCTGCCCGGATCTTGCGGCAACTAATCGGGGGTGTAGTACTCGTAATCGTCGACGTATTCTTCGTCCATCAGCTTCAGTTGTGTCTGAATGATTTCATCCGCTTTACTGAAGAAGGCGTCCAGAACGGCTGGATCAAAGTGTTCACCACGGCCTTCTTCAAGAATTTCGAAACACTTTTTGCGCGAAAACGGTTGCTTGTAGGGACGAGCACTCGAAAGTGCGTCGAAGACGTCGGCGACGGCGACGATTCGTCCTTCCAGAGGAATGTCTGTGCCGGACAGGCCCAGCGGATAGCCTTGACCATTCCATTTTTCGTGATGTGTCTGCGCGATTTTGGCGGCCAGCATTAACAACGGCGAAGACCGCACGTGCAGCAGGCTTTCGCCTTTGCGGGTGTGAGTTTTCAGGATCTCCCAGTCTTTGTCTGAAATCGGTTCGATGATCTGCTTGCCCAAGGCGCAGTGTCGCTTCATTAGCTCGTATTGATCGTGATCCAGCTTGCCGGGTTTGAACAAAATGGAATCCGGAATACCAATCTTGCCCACGTCGTGTAGCTGGGCCGCCTGCTCTAGCATCGACAGTTTTTGCTTCGGATAGTTCATGGCCGATGCGATGATCGCCGCATATCGACCAACGCGAATCACATGGTTACCCGTATCGTTGTCGCGATGCTCAGCCGCTCGAGCAAGACTCAGAATCAACTGCTGCCGTGTGGCTTCTAGCTGTTGAGTGCGGCGTTCTACTTGTTGTTCCAGACGATTGGCTTCGTCCGACGCCATATCGTAATGCTGTTTGAGAATGATCGCGTTCCGGACGCGCGGCAGTAGCTCATGAGGATCGATTGGCTTGGCCAGAAAGTCACTGGCGCCCAGATCCAACGCCTTCTTCTTGATGCGTGGATCTGTCGAAGCGGTCAGAATCAACACCGGGATGTGCTGCATCACGGGATCTAACGCCATGACTCGCACAATATCCAAGCCAGAAATATGCGGCATGTGAATGTCCAGCAACAGCACGTCAGGCTGCTCCTCACGGATCATCATCAGTGCCTTCTTGGGATCGTCTGTCGTGACGAAGTTATCGTAGCCCTCGCCCTTCAGGTGCTGGCGAAACACCATGATGTTCAGTGGTTCATCGTCCACAATCATGATCTTGGCGTTCTTGTTGACACGCCGCAAAATCACGCTTTCAGAGCACGGGGTGACGTCTGTTTCTAATCCATAGTCCGGGGCCGGGTCCAGATCGAGATCCGCAAAGGAATCGTCTTGAAGCTCAGTGATAATAGGTTTAGGTCCGTCGAGCGTCGGGTCGAAGCGATCCGCCGCGCGTGCTTCGCTGGCAACAGTCGGCTTGTCGACCGCTTGTTGTTGTTGCGGCGGCTCAGCTTCGGCTGGGGCCGGGGGCACAGAAACCTGCGCAGTCGGTGGCGCAGGTTGAGCGGCCGACTTTCCGCGGATGGCGTCCAGCGAGGCGATTGTGGATCGGATCTCGTCGAGGACAGAGCGTCCTGTAGAGCTTGAGGGCTGTGACATTTGACATTCCAAGCTATTGTCGTAAACCACCAGCGCTCCATGCGCTGGACCACTGGTCACCCAGAACCCTAGCTTGGCGATTTCCACGTGGCGGAAAATCAACACGGCAATTGAACGACTTCAGAATTCGCCGGATGGCACAGCCGTTACGTTCCTTTTCATTAGCAATTTCAGGCCATCCGCCGCAATCGGCTGCAGCGACGATCGCTGGGACGTTAGACTCCTGATCCGCTTTGCTTCCGAAATCTTTCTCTATTGTTTCTCAATGTACCTCTTCAAACTGGCAGATCGAGTGGCTCGTGGGCTGCAAAAACTCGACCCACATCGCTTGGAATCCCATCGACGTTTTCTGCGGACTCAGCAGATGTCCGATGGCGGATTTCGCGGGCGCGAAGGAGATTCGGATTTGTACTACACCGGATTCGCCATCCGAGCGTTGGCGGTTTCCGGCGGTGTGGAGGCTGATCAGCGGGATGCGATCGCCGAATACCTACAGCCGTTCGATCCTCTGAACCTCGGCGTGATCGACCTGCTAAGCTGGCTGTACAGTGCTCTGGTTGTGCAGGCGGCGGGCGGTGCGGACTTGCTGGAACACGCTCCGGCCGACTTTCCGGATCAGGTCGCTGCTAGGCTCGAACAAACTCGAGTTGCCGATGGCGGTTACGCCAAAAGCACGGAAGGTTCGGCGGGCAGCACTTATCATTCATTCATGGTATCGCTGACTTACGAATTGATTGGGCGTGAGGTACCGTTGCCGAATCGATTGATTCAGTTTTTATATGATCGCCAACGCGACGACGGGGGCTTTGTCGAAATCGCTCCGATGAAACGGAGCGGGACCAACCCCACGGCCGCCGCAGTGGCATTGCTGCACAAGCTGGCCGCAATGGATGACGATATCGCTGATGACGTGCAGGGATTTCTGACGGATGTTGTTAGCGACGAAGGTGGTTTTCAGGCCAACACACGCATTCCATTTGCCGATGGTTTATCAACGTTTACGGGCCTGTTGACTGGGCAGGATGTGGGCCGCACAGACATCATTAAGCCTAGTCGCGTGCTGCAGTGGCTGGAATCGCAAATCGAGCTACCCACAGGCGGTTTTCGGGGTGCCAGCTGGGATCAGCAGACCGATGCCGAATACACGTTCTACGGGCTCGGCGTGCTGGGCCTGTTACTGGCAGACCGTTAGCCTGGGCTGTTAAAACGTTGGTGCTGACAGAGTATTTGCCATTAGTTATTTGTCATTTGAAGGACATGACAAATGAAAGATGACAAATCACGAATGACAAATCTGTCGCTCTATTCATTCCGATCCTGACTGACTCCAGCTTCCAGAAAACGAACGGAACTTAAGGTTCTTGGCATTAGCGGTGTCGCGTTCGCGATCGGAAACCGCTGTGACGGGTTCTTATCACAAACGACGTTGGCCGCGGTTTGGGCCTTCCAGAGCGGTTTCCGATGGCTACGCCACACAAGCAGGCTGCGCCAGCATGTGCCACCCATCAGTATGTGCTAGCCGCCGGGACGTTGTTGACGGAAGCCGCGACTGGAAAAGTTCTGCGGCGACGACTGTTCGTTATGGACACAACGGCCGCTGTCACTTACGTTCCGCTGCCCCGGAAAACGGTTTTCGTGTTAGCGGTGGGTTCCAGCCTCAAAGATGCTACGGCCGGGTGACACGAGTTATCAATTTGCGTTCCAGAATCAAAGGTTCATCATGACCGCCCCAGTTGCCGTAATTCTTGCCGCTGGCAAGAGCACTCGTATGAAGTCAGAAACTCCCAAAGTCCTGCACCCTGTGTGCGGTCGACTGATGATCGAATACGTGCTGGATGCCGCTCGCGAAGCCGGAGTTCAGAAGCTGGTTGTGATTGTTGGTCACAAAGCAGACATGGTCAAAGCCGCGTTGTCACATCACAGCGACGTTGTCTTTGCAGAACAGGTCGAACAAAACGGCACGGGGCATGCCGTAATGATGGCGGAAGCGGAATTAGAAGGCCACGCTGGTTCTGTTCTGATTTTGGCTGGTGACACGCCGTTACTGCAGGGCAGTTCCCTGAAAGCGTTGCTGGACGATCAAGCAGCGCAGAACGCGGCTTGCGTGATCGGCACGGCAGACACCGCAAACAACGAAGGCCTTGGCCGTGTTGTGCGTGACGGCCACGGAGACTTTTCGTGCATTGTTGAGCACAAAGATGCGACTGAACAGCAGCGACAGATCACAGAAATCAATACCGGATGCTACGCCTTTAACGGTCCACTGCTGTTGAGTTCACTGCGACAACTGCAGCCAAATAACGTGCAGTCGGAATACTACCTGACAGACTGCCCGCGAATTCTAATGGACGAAGGTCATAAGGTGGCTGCCAGTTGCAGTTTGACAATTCAAGAAGCGATCGGCGTCAACAACCGCATTCAGCTAGCTGAAGTGCAGGGGCACATTCAACACCAAATCCACACGGATCTGATGCTTAGCGGTGTCACCATCGTGAATCCTCAGCAGACCTCAATCGATGTCGACGTCACCATTGGCAACGATACCGTGATTAAGCCCGGCACGGTGCTGGAAGGCAAGGTTTCCATCGGTGCCAACTGCGTGATTGGGCCGAACGTTAACGTCGTTGGACCACAGACGATTGCGGACGGAACGATTCTGGCCCCAGCCTGAACGCCTGACCCTCGTCGACTCAATCACCTCATACTTGCGTTCGGCAGGACGTCTTCGGCAAAACGTGTTTCGTGAACAAACTCCCCGTCATCGAAAACTGCGACGCCTGTGGCGCTTGCTGTAAGCTCACGCCTGTGCCGCCGTTTCAGCCGGGCGAGGACATCATGAAAGATGTTCCGGACGAGTTATTGCAGCCGATTCGGGACCGCGTGGCTGCTGATCAGCAGTTTGATCGGCTGGCCTGCGTGTGGTACGATCAAAGGCGAGAATGCTGCAAGCACTACGACCTGAGACCAGATGCGTGCCGCAAGTTCGAAATCGCCAGTGAACTGTGCCAAGGGGCTCGCTGGGATATCGGAATCGACGTGTAGTGTCAGTCGCGGAGTTGGCTCGAAACGGTGCAGACCCCGGACTGAAGTAATAGAAAAACATGGATGACACATACTCGGGATATCGGTTGCCTGCTGGTCTTTGCTGGGGTGGTCTGCCTGCTGCCAATCGACGAAACTCAAGCCGCCAAGCCAAACATCATCATTATCTACGCTGACGACTTGGGATACGGGGATTTGTCCTGCTACAACGCCAAGGCTGCCTATCAAACGCCTCGTCTGGATCGCATGGCTGCTGAAGGTGTGCGATTTACTGACGCGCACAGTCCATCGACGATATGTTCTCCGTCCCGATACGGACTGTTTTCGGGGCAGCAAATTTTTCGGTCAACAGGACGCGGGGGCGGAGCGTTCGAAGGTCCGGGTGGTCCCAGCTACCTAAAGCCGGGCACGCTAACGGTGGCTCAGATGTTGCGAGACACGGGTTATCGCACGGGCGTGTTTGGGAAATGGCATGTCGGGCTATCGTGGTTTGATAAAGATAATCAACGGCTGGGAGGCGGGTTCAAAAATTCGCTGTTGATCGATTACGACAACAGCACGCCACTTATTGATGGCCCCAACAATCGCGGTTTTGACGAATCGTTCGTGACTCCCAATTGCCCCAACACAGATCCGCTGTACGTGTATATCGAAAATGGAATGGTGGCAGTTCCGGCCAGCGAAAGACACAACGCAGACTCACTACCGAATCTCGGTGGCAAGTGGCGTTGGGACAACGACGAAGGTTGGATGTCGCCCAGTTACGACTTCATGAATGCTGACCTTTTGTTTTACGAAAAGACCAAGACCTTCATCAAAGATCACCGTCGAAACCATCCTGAACAGCCATTTTTTGCTGTGTTTTCAACACAAATCGCGCATGCGCCCGTGCTGCCGGCGGAAGAATTCAACGGCGCGACTCAGGCTGGCCCGCGGGCTGACTTTGTGTGGGAACTTGATGCGTTGGTCGGCCGTGTGCTGGATCTGCTGCAAGAACTGGACATCGACAACAACACGCTGGTACTGTTTAACTCAGACAACGGAGCAGAAACCCTGCACGTCGATTGGATGCGGCAAGATCATCAACATGATGCCAGCGGAGGCTGGCGTGGCATGAAACGTGACGGATGGGAGGGCGGCCATCGTGTGCCGTTTATCGCGCGGTGGCCAGGGCGAATTCCGCCGCGCCGTGTTTCGAGTCAAATGACAAACACGACCGACATTATGGCAACTCTAGCGTCCGTGGTGGGCTACAAACTTCCGGACGACGCAGCCGTTGATAGCTTCGACATGTGGCCCGCAATGTCGGGGGCACAAGACGATGCGGATTCCATTCGCCCTCATCTGTTGACTCAAAGTTTTCGGGGCGAATTTCAGATTCGGCAGGGCGCGTGGAAGTATCTCGACCACGTCGGATCGGGAGGCAACGACTATGATCGTGGCATGCTGCAGCAATATGCACTGCCGGAACAGCAGCCCACAGCGACCGGGCAGCTTTACAATCTGAACACAGATCCCGGTGAAACGTCGAATCTGTTTTTTCGTGAGACAGCCAAACGTAAAGAATTGCAGCAATTGTTGGAGCACTTAAAGACATCCGGCCGCAGCGCTCCTCGCGGTCGCGTTCCGGTGGCAGATTAAGTGCCCGTCCACAAATAGGTTGCCGATTTCGCGGAACGGCGCGAGCCGTCCGGTGTCGCAAAACCGGAGGACTTCCGCTACTATGGTAATGAGGTCACTTGTTTGTGGACGAGTCCTGAGGTGACAGGCTGGAAGCCTATCCCACGCCGTTAACAATGACTGTTTTAACAGCTTCGGACACTCTTGAAGTCGCGTGGACTGACGTTCGCCACGCTGCACAAAAAACGCTTCGCGCTGGATTGCGCGAAGCGTTTTCGGTTGAATTACGTAAGGTGTTGCTGGCCCGGTTTGCCCTATTCTTGAACCTCTTTCGATTCGCTGGCGAACTGCATTAAAGGATCTTGGCCATCGGTCATGGGAGCCGTCAAAGCAACCGTCGATGGCAGGTGTCGCTGACTTGTTCCGCGTGGCGTGTAGTCTGCTTGGTCAAGTGTTCGCAACAACGAACCACTTTGGAACGGTCCGATACCGAAGGCCGTGACGTTGTTGTCGTCTGATTGAGCCAACGTCACACCTCCGCTGCCGAGAATTTGGTTGCCGGAAGCGTCGTAGGCTACGATCCCGATCTTGGCGAAGCCGAACTGTGACTTCCTTTCGACGATGCGAATTTCGGGAACTGTCAACATGCCCGGCAGCGCGATTTCTGGAGTCCCCAAAAACGACTCACTGCTATCTGTCCCAACACCGCCACTGCGAAGTTCCATCACAACGGTCGCGTCTTCTGGTTTGGCGACTAGTTTGGCACCGGCGCGCATGATGCGGTGACGAACCGAACCGACAACGTAAGCTTTGTCGACGCATTCCAGATACTTTTCATCCACAAAAACTTTTTGGCGATCTAAAGGAGAAAAGTCAACTTTGGCCAGTGACTGGTCCACAGCATCGGACAACAGCATCTGCTCCTTGGCCGTGCGTGCGGTGTTGGAAGTTTTGGTTGAAGCACAACCCGATATCGCCATCACGCATGCGATCAGCATGACAGTGGAAACACGTCTAAGTGTCATTGTTGGTCCTTGCGTTTGAATTCGGCATTGCCCGCCGGTCGAATTTTGGTCACAGCGAAGTTCTGACTCAAGGGGTATTCCGTCGACAAAATGCTGATTCGACCTGTCGCTCGCCGACAAGCCCCTCCAAACCTCTGGCACGCGAATCCAAATCGGCGAGACTTGCCGAACCGCTGTTTATGCTGCAGTGACTGAGTGGTTTAGGGCTGACGGTCAGGACCATGATCACCCTAGGATTGGGCAGCCGACGTTCATCCGACGCACCGAAAGTGGATTCGTTGACGAATAGCGTATGGCTACCCACCACCATTATCGTCTCCCGAATCATGATCCGTCTGCTCCGGCGGGGCGCTGGCGACCACCACAAATACCGCAAAGAAGATTCCGAACATTGCCGCGCCTACCCACAGGAAAGCAGTCTCGAAATTGCCGAGAAAGCAATGCAGATAAAACAGTACGCCAGCGAATATTGCTGCCATCACAGATATGATGGCGACGGCTCAGACAGCAGCGGCTTTCAGCATGGCCTGCCTTCACGGGAGTGCAAAAAACTATCGGCGGGAAGCCGATATCTCAATCGTGCGTTGAACTTTTTCCGCTTCGTGTGCGGGGGGACGGCGGTGAGAAATTAACCGTTGCTTCTTCCGGATTTCACGACGTCAGAGAATCCTGTCTGGTCATCCGTTGATCCTAGTCGCGACGGCTTAGCTCAGCAAATCCGAAATGGCCGCTGCGCCGTGATCTGCCAAGGGGATTGGGCGGCCGACGTTGCTGAGGTTTGTGATTTGGGGGTCGATGTTCAGAGCTTGGCAGATCGTGGCCATCAGGTCTTGTACGCTCACCGGATTGTCGTCGATCTCCATGCCGTCAGCCGACGTCTGGCCGTACGCTTGGCCAGCTTTCACGCCGGCCCCGGCTAAGACTGTGCTCCAGCTTTTCGGCCAATGGTCTCGCCCGTTGTTGTCGTTGATCTTGGGAGTGCGACCGAATTCGCCCATCCATACGACCAGCGTGTCTTGCAGTAAACCGCGTTGATTGAGGTCGTTAATCAAAGTGGCATAGGCGGGGTCGAGGACTCCGCAAAGTGCTCCCACGGCTTCGAAGTTTTCCTGATGAGTGTCCCAGCCCGCGCCGCCGCCCTGTCCGTCGGGTCCGCTAAGATTGACTTCGACAAATGACACACCGCTTTCGATCAATCGGCGAGCCAGCAAGCATCCTTGGCCGAACGGATTGCGTCCATAGGCATCTCGCAAAACAGCATCTTCGCCATCCAGATTGAAGGCCTTGACCGCCGCTGATTTCATCATCCGCACCGCTTGTTCGTAAGACTGCACATGGCTGCTGCCGGGGCCTCCCGGACGTTTCGCCAAAAAATCGTGTTCCAAGGATGCCAACAGTTGCATGCGCGCGTCCGCTTGCTGTGCTGTTACATTGTTGGCGGGTTTCAGGTTGCTGACTTCAAACGAAACGTTGCGGTTTTCATCGGAGCCGGTCATGTCCGATTCTACGACGAGTGGTGACCATGACGGTCCCAAAAATCCCGGACCATACGCTGCTGGACTAAACGCGCGGAAGGGATTGACACTGACGAACGACGGCAGATCGCAGGTTGGATCGATGAGTTGTTTGCTGAGAAACGAACCGGCGGTGGGATAGCGAATTGGTCCCTGCGGCAAATAGCCGGTGTGCATGAAGTATGTCGCGCGAGTGTGATCGCCTTCTTTGGTGGACATCGAACGGATCGGAACCAAGTGCTGCATCACTTGTGCGATCTGCGGCAGATGCTGACTGATTCTGACACCGGCCACGCTGGTGTCGATGGCTGAAGTGGGGCCGCCGTTTTCGTGCTCGACCTTGGGGTCGAAGGTTTCCAACTGGCTGGGACCGCCCGACATCCACAGCAGAATGCACTTGCGTTTGCGTTCCGCCGGTTGCTGCGAGTTCGCCGCCTGAGCTGCGAGCGCAGGCAACCAGCCGGATGCGGAGGTTCCGAGCAGGCCGAGCCCTGTGTATTTGCCGAGATCGCGTCGTGAAAATCGTGTTTGCATAATGCTGGTCCGCTGCGTCGATGGACTGCTGGAAACTTTCTGCCTTGGCCGCCCTTTTTTAGCGATTTCAACGACTGATGGCTGACAATGATATCAAACAGACAGTTGCCGCCGGGAATTTTGTTTAGTTTAGGTTGCCGAAATGTAGCTCGGTGGTCTCCACCGTGATTTCTCGGCGGAGACCGCCGAGCTACAAAACGGACGGGGCCAACCGTCTTCCGGCGGCAGTTGCCGGTTGCTGGTGGTGCTGCATTCTATTCGCCGATTGGCTGTCGTGAAGATCGCTGTTGCGTGAAAACACACAGCGTCGGTAACCGATGAGTGTGTTGCTGGACGATGATTGTGTTCAGAATACGCTTTTGAAAATTCCACCGGGTGGCACGACATTATGCGTTGGTTTGTTTACGAAGATCAAGCGGCTTCGCAGTTGCATCCGATCGCGTTGGTTCGCCCCACGTTTGAGCTGGTTTGTGGTCGAGAAAGTCTGCGGCGTCGGCTGCAACGTTGGTTTCCGCATGCGGAATGGGGAGCCTGTGTGCGGCCGTGGTTGGCGGCAGCATATGCAGAAGAACAGCCAGCAGCTTTCGTCAACGACTTCGTCACTCTGCAGTCGTCTGCCGTGCTGATGATCAACGGCCGCTGGATGCCGGAAGGTCGCCTGCAACTGCAGGACGTCAGCTTGGACAATGCGGGCTATATCGATGGTCACTTGGCTTGGATTGCGCTGGAACCGGAAGAAGCGCAACTGCTAACGGACGATGATTATGCCGACACTCTGCTGGGCATCGCGCGGACGCGGCGCGTGGTCGAAGCATCTGGTACAATGATCACTCGCCCCTGGGATCTGGTCAGTCATAACGGTCGTCAACTGGAACTCGATTTCGCGGATGAAGGCGTTTCACAGCCAGCCAATTCCGCTCACGTACAATGTCTGGGCGACGACCGCGATGTCTATATTTCCGCTCAAGCAGACATCGATCCCTATGTGGTCATCGATACACGGACTGGCCCGGTTTCGATCGACCGCGATGTTCACATTCAGTCGTTTACTCGGATCGAAGGCCCATGTCATATCGCGCGCGGCGCGCGAGTATTCCGGGCGTTGATTCATCATGGCACCACGATTGGTCCGGAGTGTCGGGTCGGCGGTGAGATCGAAGAATCGATTCTGCACAGTCATGTGAACAAGTATCACGAAGGCTTTCTGGGCCACAGCTATGTTTGTCCATGGGTGAATCTGGGAGCCATCACCACCACTTCGGACCTCAAGAGCGACTACAGTGATGTTGCCGTTCCGTTGCAGGGTGAGATGGTGGATACCGGTTTGACAAAAGTCGGATCGTTTCTCGGCGACCACACCAAAACGGCCATCGACAGCATGTTCAATACCGGTTCATCGATCGGCATTATGGCCTTAGTGCTTCCCGGTGGACGATTGTTGCCGCGTCATATTCCTTCGTTCTGCAACGTCAGTTTTGGCGACGTGGCCGCTTCATGGCCGCTAGAACAGGCGTTGCACACGGCCAAGATGGCGATGCAACGTCGTGGCTGCGAATTGACGAAGACGGCCGAAACATTGCTGCGGCACGTTTACGAATTGACGGCCGATGAACGATTGGCCGCTGTGAATCTGGCCGCAGAAAAACGTCTCCACCGTTAACGTGGACTGGACTTAGCGCACTGCTTACGCTGACTGCTCTGGAGTGCTGTTCGGGCTGATAGTCTGAGTTGACGCTGTCGGCATCACCGAATGTGCTCAAGAAACCGGTTGTGCCTGTTCGATGTTTCCAAGGTCACACCACGCACGGCCAATGCGCGCTGTGTACAGGACGTATACTTCGGCAGGGATTGCCGGAGCCCCTAAATCCATGGACGGACATTCGGATGTACGAAAAACGTTTCGGTCTGCATCGCAAGCCATTTCAGTCGGTTTTGTCAGATCACGATTTCTATCACTCAGAGACCTTTCGAGCGATTCTGCCGGGCATGCTGCATGCGTTGCGCTCAGACTTGGGCGTCGCCGTACTGACCGGACCGCAGGGCGTGGGAAAATCTGTGACGCTGGAAGCCGTGCGGCGAAAGCTGGCAGGCGATTGCCAAGCGATCCTGATTCGCGGCGGAACCGTCAAGTCGGCCGCCGATCTGCTGTTTTTGCTGCATCGCAGTTTGCTGAAGTGCCAAGGGGCTGGTGCTGATGCCGCCAACAGCCCTTCGAACACCGTCCGCCGTTGGGAAGTTGTCGAACGTTTGCAGCGCGTTGCGGAATTCTGGGGACCGTTGGTGGTGCTGCTGGACGACGCTCATCTGGTGGAAGCGGAAGTGTTTGCAGAATTGCGAGCCTTGCTGGAAGAAGAAGTGGCGGGCCAAAAACTGGTGCGTCTGTTAATTACCGGTCCACTGCTGTTGGAAGAAGTTTTGGCCGAACCAGGGCATGCCGATTTCGCTCAGAAGATTCGTACACACGTCTTTCTGCAACCGCTGAGTTCTGTCGAAGCTGTGGAATTCTTGAGTCACAACATCAGCAACGCGGGTGGCGAACTGTCGGCTGTGATGGAAAATTCTGCGATCGAACGCATCGTCGCTGCTGCAGACGGCATTCCGCGCTGCTTGAATCTGTTGGCTGACGAATCACTAATTGTGTGTGAAGAAACCAACGTCGCTCGCGCCACACGCGTGTCCGTCGACACCGCGTTGAAGCGTTTGCAGCATCTGCCGTACGCTTGGAACGTGTCGCTGTACGACGATTCCGCTGACGATGATTACGGCGATGAGTTCGACATGCCAGCGTCCGAAACTGCCACGACCGCTGGCGGTGGCGGTGGCGACTCGCATTCTGTCGTCGAAATCGGTGGTGTCAGCGAACGTCCTTCGAATACAACCACAGATTCGACTCAGGGTGTCATCGAAATCGGCGGCTCGAACGCACCACCTCAGCCTGAGCCCGCACGTGTGGCAGCCGTCACGCCGGAGGTGCATGGAGTGATCGAAATCGGAGCACCTGCGGTGTCTTGGACGCAGCCGGATGTTGTGGACGGTGTTGTGGATGCCACGATCGACGCCGTTTCTGTGGAGAGTGAATTCGCTGAAGCAGTGACCGATGAGGCTGTGCTAACGGCAGACTGCGTCACAACAACAGATCTGTGGGAAGATGATGGTGCCGAGATCTTCACTGCCGTTGAGATTGACGCGGAAACATTCTTCGCCGACGTGGACTATGACCTCGATTCACCCGAGGCAATTGAAGCCGAAATTGAAACTGAAATTGAAGCCAATCAGGATGACAGCGAAAGCTATGAGAACGAGGGCAAGCTGGCAGCGTTGTTAGCTAAGGTGTCGTTCAAGAATGGCAACATCGCGGTCAAGAAGTCAGCCATCGACGAATCGGCGGCTTTAGATTCCGTACCTGCGGAAGTCAGCTTAGAACACCACTTGCTACTGGCAGGCCGAGACAGCAGTGACGACGAAAGCGACGAAAGCGACGACGAAAGCGACGACGAAAGCGACGACGATAGCGACGACGATAGCGACGACGATAGCGACGACGATAGCGATGACGATAGCGATGACGATAGCGGCGAAGCCACGGCTGCCGATGATGTTGCGGACCCATTGGACTTCGTTGAAGTCGAATTCGCACGTCTGGAAATTGAACCTCAGGGATTCATCGTGCATGACGCGGACCTGTCGGATGCTGTCATTGCTGCGGAATGTGCCGTGGAACTCTTTGATACACAGGACTCGCTAACGGAATCACAAACGGACACCACAGATGTGGCGCTCAGTGGCTTTTCTCCTTGGCAGCCAGCTGGCGAATGGCCCGTTTCAGGATCGTCGGCGCAATCTGCGCAACCCACACCGGAGCCAGTGGCGGCCACGCACGCGACTGCCATTCAACCACAGCGTCCCAATGCCAAGCCTGTTTTTGATCGTTACACCTGGTGTGAACTGGGGCGATCAGTCACGCCCATGCAACGAAATCGATTGGACTTGGCGACGATGCCGAGCCTTGCTGTCTGGCCACCAATCACGGATGGAATCGCGCCCGTTGACAACATTCCAATCGAAACGATTCATGAAGACTACGCAGAATTGCTCATGGATCTGGGAATGCTGGTCAACGCCGCCAGTGAAGGAGCAGCACCGCTATCGAATGTCAGCAGCGAACGGTTCGGAGGAACCGTGGCAGCGTTCTTGGATTCCACCGAACACGATTCGCCAGTCACGAACGCGCCGGATGCGGCCATTGACGAAATTCAAAACCTGATCGACATCGATCAGGACACGTATTCTGAAGGCCACTTAGACAGTGATTCCGCGTGTGAGTCTGCAGCGGAACAGCCAACAGACGATTCAACGACAAGTGCCGCAGAGTTTGACGCGGCACCCGAGTGGATTGCTGGGCAGTTAATCGTCGGCGAAGGATTCTCGGATATCGAACCACCTTGGCCCGTGGTTCCGATTGGCGACGAAGACGCGTTGGCTGACGAAGATACGTTGGACGACGATTCGGAATGGACGCCGGACCCGCTGGCAATCGACCCCGGCCTCGATTCCATCGGCAATGCAGAATCGGAACCTTCTGACCAACAAGTCAGCGATTCAAACGCTGTTCAGGATGAGGAACAGCTCGTGTGCGAAGACCGCAGCGTCGGTGACTTCGTGGCGGAAGAGGAAGCACAGCTGTATGTCCCACGCTTAATGCAGCAAGCTCGGCAGCGCGTTGTGGGGCAGTCTGTTCGCAGTGGGCGGTTGCGGTTTGCGGCCGGGGCTGAAGGCTACAACGTGCTACCCGCCAACCCTGCGAAACTCGCAGACAGGCCGACGGAAATCCGATTGGCTGGCGCTGAAATTTCAGACACCACGGAACAGGCGGACACAGTGGAAGCGGAAGGCGGTCGATTCCTGAATCTGTTTACTAGGCTGCGAAAACTACGCAAAACATCGAACTAATACGGCGGCTCAAGAAGCGGCGAATGTTCCCGGAAGTGGCATCTGCCGCGGCACCGCTGGACAGAGTTTCGCGGCACATAGATACTCCACGATCGTATTGATGTTGCAAACACGGTTGGAAAATGTCAGGGAACTCGCCAGAGTTTAGACTTCCGTGACCATGTGTTTGAGCTGTCACACAAGACGATCGCTTCCGATGTACGGCGAACGTCGGCGATTGTAGCCTTTGCTGATGGAGTCGAGATCGATGAACGAGAATATTCTGATCACGGATGTCGATGGCCATCCCAGCATAAAAAAGCGTGTAAAGCCCATGAACAGCACTTTTGACGCCCCTGCAGACCGAACAACTTTGTACCGACATCTCGGTGCTCACGTGGCGAACGGCGGTGTCAACTTTGCCGTCTGGGCTCCGAATGCCCGCGAGGTTTCGGTCATCAGCGATGGTAACGGCTGGACACCAGAACGTGACTGGTTGAATTCCAGCGATACGGGAGTCTGGTCCGGATTCATCGAGGGTGTACAGCCCGGCACCAAATACAAATTCGCCATTCGCACTCATGACGACCGTCTGCTGGAAAAGGCCGATCCCGCCGCGTTCGCCGCCGAATTGCGGGCTGGGACGGCGTCCATTGTGTGGGGCTTGCGAGACCTAGAATGGCATGATGCCGACTGGCAAAAGAAGCGCGATGAGACCAATTGGTTGGAAGCGCCGGTGTCAGCGTACGAGGTTCATCTTGGTTCTTGGAAGCGTCCTAGCGATGGTCGCAAGTTCTATAACTACCGCGAACTCGCGCATCTGCTGACGGAGTATATTCTGGAAACGGCGTATACTCATGTGCAACTGATGCCCATCACCGAACATCCGTTCGATGGTTCGTGGGGCTATCAAACCACCGGCTACTTTGCTCCCACAAGCCGCTTCGGCACGCCTCATGATTTTCAGTATTTCGTCGACTATCTGCATCAGCACGATATCGGCGTGCTGCTGGACTGGGTGCCCGGACACTTTCCGTCAGATGCTCACGGTTTAGCACAGTTCGACGGGACTCACCTGTACGAACATGCGGATCCGAGATTGGGATTCCATCCTGACTGGAACACGCTGATCTTTAATTACGGTCGTCGCGAAGTCAGTGAATTTCTGCTATCCAGTGCGCGGTTTTGGTGTGATGTGTATCACATCGATGGACTCCGCGTCGATGCCGTGGCGTCGATGTTGTACTTGGATTATTCGCGTGAATCGGGCGAATGGATTCCGAACAAACACGGTGGTCGGGAGAACCTCGAGGCGATTGAATTTCTGCAGGATTTCAACACGGTGATGCATGCCGAATTTCCAGGGACGATGACGATCGCCGAAGAATCGACCGCGTGGCCAGGTGTGTCTCGACCAGTTTACACGGGCGGTCTGGGTTTCACGATGAAGTGGGACATGGGATGGATGAATGACACGCTGCGATTTATGAAGCGTGATCCCATTCATCGCCGCTGGCACTTGAACGACCTGACCTTTCGCGGCATCTATGCGTTCACAGAAAATTTTATGCTGCCGTTGTCTCACGACGAAGTTGTCCACGGCAAGAAATCGTTGCTGTCGCAAATGCGGGGTGATGAATGGCAACAGTTTGCGAATTTAAGACTGCTGTTTGCTTACCAGTTTGCTGTGTCGGGCAAAAAGCTGCAGTTCATGGGGGGTGAGATCGGCCAGTGGGACGAATGGAACCACGAAGGCGAAATCGACTGGGTGCTGCGAACCTTCGACACTCACGAAGGAATTCGTCGCTTGGTTTGCGACCTGAACCGCCTGTATCGTGATCAGCGAGCGTTGCACACCAGCGATGTGCATTCCGACGGATTCCAGTGGATTGTGGGCGACGACAGAAACAATTGCGTTGTCGCTTTTTCACGCCAAACACTGGATCAATCCGAACAAATCGTCGTGGTGGCCAACTTAACGCCGACACCGAGGTCCAAGTATCAAATCGGTGTGCCAGCCAAGGGGTTCTACGCGGAACTGCTGAATTCAGACGCCAAATGGTACGGTGGATCAGATGTCGGAAACGCCGGCGGTGTGTGGAGCAGCAAAGTCGAATCTCATGGCCACAGACAAAGTCTTGAGCTGGAACTTTCTCCGCTGAGCGTGACAATTTTGCGGCACAAACCCGACGAGAAGCCGCCAGTTGCCCCGAAGGTTGCCTCGAAAGCCGCACCGTCGAAATAGTGTTGTGTCGCGGTCGTTCCTGATGTTGGCGCCAATGACGGCAAATATGGCCGAATTCGCGACATCACGGATAGCACGTCCAACACGATCATGATCGGGGAACTGGCGGCGAGAAACACGTTGTACCGTGGTCGCAGCGCGGTCCCGGTGTCTGACCCGGAAGCCGCCGCACATGCGGTGGCGAGCGGTGGCGCTTGGGCGGATCCGTTGAACGGCGAAAACTGGATCGAAGGTCGCCGGTACGATGGCACAAGCAGGGGGAACGGCGGGCCGTGTGCCATCAATTGCTCCAACGCGAAAGGCAACTTGTATTCGTTCCACACCGGTGGCGCGCAAGTGCTGCTGTGTGATGGTTCCGTACTTTTCATCAGCGAAACCTTGGGGGCCACTGTGCTGGCGTCGCTGGATACACAGACGAAGCCACAGGGCAAGAATAAACGAGCATGGCGAAGAAACAGTCAATGACAAAACAGCAGACGGATTTGATTGAGCAAAGAAAAAAACGGGCTCGATCGGTTGTGCGGCAGCTAAAGAAACTGTTCCCGGTGGCTGAATGCGCTTTGCATCTTGATTCTGCTTTTCAGCTGTTGGTCGCCACGATTCTGTCGGCTCAATGTACGGACGAACGTGTCAACTTGGCGACGCCAGAGCTGTTTCGGAAGTACCCCAGTGCCGACGCATTGAAGAATTCGAAGCAGAGCGACGTGGAGGCGATCGTCCATCCGCTGGGATTTTTTCGCAGCAAGGCGAAGAACATTCGAGGGATGGCGGCAATGCTGGTGGACGACTTCGACGGAGAAATCCCGCTAGACATCGAAAGCATGGTCAAACTGCCGGGGGTTGGCCGAAAGACGGCCAGCGTGGTGTTAGGAACGTGGTATGGGATTCCATCCGGCGTCGTCGTCGATACGCACGTCCGCAGGATCTCAAACCTGCTGGGATTGACGGCGTCGCAAAACGCCGACATCATCGAACGCGACTTGATTGAAATTCTGCCGAAATCCGAATGGATCGAGTACTCGCACCGCATCATTTATCACGGCCGCGCCACATGCATCGCGCGCCGCCCGCAATGTGCCGCCTGCGGCCTGCTGAAGCACTGCCCCCGAATCGGCTTGCCAGAACTCACACAGTAACCCGCTCATGCCATCATTCCCCCATTCTCGATTCCCCATTCTCGATTCCGCTCTTCCCCCGCCGTTCGCTGCGGTTAGCGATCGCATCTAACCCGAGCACCACCGCGAAGCCCACGGCGACAAGGCATACCGCCGTGATCGTATGTTCGCTGAATTCTGCTGGCAGGTAGTGTTCGAAGACTTTCCGTTTGAATTTTTCGGCGAAGCCAACTTCTCGCTGAAAGGGCCACAGACGGTACAGCGAACCAATCATAAATCCGCACAGCACAGCCATGGTGCTGTCGTGATGTCGGCTGAGCAGCCAGCGCAGCACGCGACTGAAACTTAGCAGCCCAGTGAGGCAGCCGAGGGCGAAGACGGACAGCGACAGCAACACCGTCGCGTTGATTTCACCATGCAGAATGCCCTTGATGCTTTCGGTGATCTCGTGATATCGACTCAGCAGCAGCAGGATAAACGCACCGCTGATGCCGGGCAGAATCATGGCCGTGATACCAATCATACCGCACAGGAACATGTACCATGCGGTGTCTGGGGGATTCTGCAGCGCATGCAACGTGACTAACCACAACGCCACGATCGTCCCCAACACCAGCATTCCGAGGTGCAGTTCGTTCCAGCGGGTGACGCGTTTTGCCACAAGCACACTGGAACCAAGGATCAATCCCGTGAACACGGCAAATGTAAGTGACATCTGCTGTGTCAGCAGGTAGTTCATCAGCGATGCCAAACCAACAATGCCGCAGGCAATCCCGCAACCCAAAGCCACGATGAATCTGAGGTCGATGTGTTCAGCAGCGGTCTTCCATTGGCGTGCCAACAGCAGTTTGACAAACGTAGAATTGCACCGACTGATCGCGGAAACCAGCCGTTCGTAGATCCCCAAAATCAGTGCCACAGTGCCGCCCGATACGCCGGGCACGATGTCGGCGGCTCCCATTAAAAATCCGCACCCGGCTGTGCGTAAATCACCAGCAAAGGTTGGCGCAGAAGAAGTCGTCGTGGTCGGCATTGTGGAGTCACTGGTGTCGGTCGTCATGATCGGTCACTCGTTGCTGTGGTGTTGCTGTGGTGTTGCTGTGGTGTTGCTGTGGTGTGATTTTTGTTCCATGCGATTCAGTCCCTTGGGGCAACGCCGTTAAGGATTTTCGCAAGGGAAGACATTGGTGAAATGTGAATTGCCATCTGCGACTCAAGCCCGAATGGGCTGACACAGCCTTTGCCGGGGCCATGAGGCCCCGGTGATGTCGAGGAGTGGCTGAAAGGCCCGCAGGGCCGACACAGCAATGACTGGTTCGTGCATTTCTGTCGGCCCCACGGGCCTTTTGAGTATGGCGAGACTTCCGGTGGCTCACGCCACCGGCAGAGGCTATGTCGGCCTTCCAGGCCTGAATCGACGTGAACCGGTGACCATCGTCACCGGCATAAGTCTGTTGTCCCTGCCGGGACTGAATCGCAGTTCACGTCGTTCGCGCAGCAGTCCTGTTGGCAGGTAAGACATCAAAAATACCATTGGCTGTCGGGTCGAAAACAAACACGACAGGAATATGGCAGATATCACTGAACGTTGCGACACGAAAAAACCTGACGCCATTGCCAGCGTCAGGTTTCAGTGATGCTACTGAAGATCAGTCGGATTACTTCTTCTGAGCTTCTTTATCTTTGCGACGCTTCTCAAGAACTTCCATCTGGATGTTCTTGGGAGCCTGACGATAGCACTGGAACTCCATACTGAAGGTTCCCTTACCCTGTGTCATGGAGCGAATTTCGTTGGCGTAGTCGAACATTTCCGCCAGTGGCACTTCCGCCAGAATGATACACGTTCCATCGTTGACTTCAGACGATGTCACGATGCCACGCTTACTGGAAATATGCCCGGTGACTCCACCTTGGAATTCTTCGGGAGCTTCAATTTCCAGCTTCATGATGGGTTCCAGCAACGCCATTCCGCATTTCGGCAGAATCGATTCTCGCATCGCTTCCATCGCACACAGTTTGAACGCCATGTCGGATGAGTCAACGTCGTGGTACGAACCGTCGAGCAGTGTGACTTTGACGCCCACGATTTCGAATTCCCCCAACGGTCCCTTGTGCATCATTGATGCAAAGCCCTGTTCGCAGGCTGGGATGTATTCTTTCGGAATACGACCACCGGTCACACCGTTGACGAATTCGAAGGCCAGTTCCGCGTCCTCAGGCAGTGGTTCCATCTTGCCGACCACATGTCCATACTGACCCGAACCCCCCGACTGCTTGGCTCGCTTGTGGTTGAATTCGAGCGACTTCGTGGGTCGCTCACGATAGGACACGCGAGGTTCACCGATGATGGTTTCACAATTGTATTCCCGGCGGATGCGTTCGACGTAAACGTCGAGGTGCAGCTGCCCCATTCCAGCGATCAGGGTCTGGTTGGTTTCTTCGTCAGACAACACGCGGAAGGTTGGGTCTTCGCGTCGGAAGCGTTCCAATGCCTTGCCAAGTTTGTCCGCGTCGTCACGTTTCGCTGGTTCAATCGATAGACGAATCACGGGATCCGCCACAAAGATGTTTTCCAGTGAATATTCGACGCCGCCCCCCAAGAACGTGTCCCCAGAAGCACAGTCGACACCCACCACGGCCATGATGTCGCCCGCGTCACCCACATCAATATCTTCGCGGTCGTTGGAGTGCATCCGGACCAAGCGTCCGAAGCGAATCGAGTTGCCTGTGCGAGCGTTGATGTACGATTCGCCCTTTTTAATCTGACCCTGATAGATCCGCATGTAGGTCAGCTGGCCGAATGTTTCCACGACGGTCTTAAACGCCATGGCAACCATGGGGTCTTTGCTGTTGTTGGTCAGCTGCACGCGCGGCGGCTTGCCTTCTTCGTCCAGCACAGCACCTTTGCTGTTGTCGTTGGCGAAAACTTCAACATCGGTCGGGCACGGCAGGTACATCGTGACAGCGTCCAGAGCTTCTTGAACGGTTTTGTTCTTGAAAGCACTGCCCATCAGCACGGGTGTGATCTGTTGAGCCAGCGTGGCTGTGCGGACAATCCGACGAATGTCTTCGACTGAAACTTCGCCTTCTTCCAGCAGAGTTTCCATCAGCCCATCGTCGAATTGTGACAGTGCTTCCAGCATGTCCATGCGCGCAACTTCGGCGGCATCCTGCAGTTCTGCCGGAATTTCTTTCCGTTCAACAATTTCGCCTTCGTCGCCAGTGGTATAGACAGCATCCATGCGGATCAGGTCAACCACGCCGACGAACTTCGATTCTGAACCAATTGGCAGTTGCAGAGGAACCGCATTGGCATGCAGTTTGTCACGCATGGCCTGCATGACTTTGTTCGGATTGGCACCGGTACGGTCCATCTTGTTGATGAACGCGATGCGGGGAACTCCGTAACGCTTCATCTGGCGGTCCACGGTCAACGATTGACTTTGCACGCCACCGACGGAGCACAGCACCAGAATGGCACCGTCCAACACGCGCAAAGAACGTTCCACTTCGACGGTAAAGTCCACGTGGCCCGGCGTGTCAATAATGTTGACCACGTGTTCCGGAATCTTCAGCGCATCGTTCTTCCATTGCACGCTTGTGGCGGCCGAAGTGATGGTAATCCCACGTTCTCGTTCGAGATCCATGTGGTCCATGGTCGCACCGCCATCACCACCCTTCACATCCCGAATCTTGTGAATACGACCACAATAAAAGAGCATTCGCTCTGTGAGGGTCGTTTTTCCGGAGTCGATATGAGCGGAAATACCAATGTTGCGAACACGACTAAGGTCAGCCATTTCTCCAACCGTCCTGAGAGTTGGGGCTATCAGCAGATAGAACCCGAACCAAAAAACATACGTACGCTGTACGGAACATCCGTACAAAAAGATCGAAAAGGGAACGCTGTCTGCCTGCAAGGCAGGTGAATCAGCAGCTCCGAGCACCTCGCGGACAGCATTGTGCTGATCCAGCGGCATGCCTGAATTCGGTTTCCCACCACTTGTCAACGAAGTCCGCCGATCGTGCAGAAAACCCTCGGAGCCGTGCTGGCCTCCGGTTCTGTTTCTCTGGCGATACCATCCGCAGAATCCCCCGAGAAATCGAAGTGCGAATACTATCGACGCCGATTTTGCCAGAAAAGAGCGATTCCCTTCGATTTCGCAATTGGTCGACGTTTTCCGGGCCTCGGGACTTGATCCCGTGAATTGGCTCGCGCCAACGGCGATTCCCTCGACCTTTCCACGGGCAGCACCAGGGGTCGGGAGCCTTTCTCCGAGGAAAGCGTCCGTGTTTTCGGAAACCGTGTGACCGAAAAAGACTCCCGACCGCCTCACCCGACTTTATGTGATTCAAGTTCGTCGCCCCGCCTTTAGGGCGAATTTGCACGGATTGTGGCGCTCGCTTCCGCCTGAAGGCGGGACTACGAACGTGCCGAATCATCGTCCGAATCGGCACAGACAATCCAAGCTGACTGAACCAGTCCTGATCATTGTGGGCTTTAGGCAACATTTCAGGATGTTTCGGCAACACAACGTTTTTCCGTGACCTAGCTTTGCACAGACAGAGTTTTTGCGCGGCCGTTTCGGTCGCTGCAACGCAGAGTTAGATCCTATCCCCGGAGTTAAGCATGGTTGCCCCCACGAAATCACGATCCAGCGCACAGGACTTTGAAAAGCTTAAGGAGCTTATCCACGGGAAACTGGTGGAAAAGCTGGACCTGACACGATTGTCAGAGCTGGAAGGGGATTCACTGCGTCGCGAAATTCGCGTTGTGGTCGAACACCTCTGCGATACCGAAAATCCCATGTTGAATCGTTCTGAACGAGAACGATTGGTGGAAGAAGTACTCGACGAAGCCTTCGGTTTCGGCCCCCTTGAGCTATTGCTGAAGGAAGAGGGCGTGGCCGATATTATGATCAACGGCCCCAAGCACGTCTTTTTAGAAAAGAACGGACGCATCATTCGTTCGGACGTGACCTTCCGCGACAACGACCACCTGCTGCAGATTCTGGACAGAATCGTATCGAAGGTCGGGCGTCGGATTGATGAAACATCGCCCATGGTGGACGCACGTCTGCCGGACGGATCTCGGGTGAATGCCATCATTCCACCACTGGCTCTGGACGGCCCGTCGCTCACCATTCGGCGTTTCGGATCCAACCCGCTAACACTCGAAGACCTGCTGAAATTCGGTGCCTTCACACCAGAAATGGTGATGTTTATGGAAGGCGCCATGAAGGCTCGCCTGAACATCATCATCAGTGGTGGTACGGGTTCTGGTAAAACAACATTGCTGAACACGCTGTCCAGCTTTATCAGCAACGAAAACCGCATCATCACCATCGAAGACGCGGCGGAAATTCAACTGCAGCAGGAACACGTGCTGCGTCTGGAAACTCGCCCAGCAAACATCGAAGGCAAAGGTGCGGTTACCGCGACTGACCTTGTCAAGAACGCCCTGCGTATGCGTCCTGACCGAATCATCATCGGTGAGTGTCGTGGTGGTGAAGCGTTGGACATGTTGCAGGCGATGAACACGGGCCATGATGGTTCTTTGACAACCGTCCATGCGAACAACCCCCGCGATGCGATTTCTCGTATCGAAACGCTGGTCAACATGAGCGGATTCGATCTGCCGATGACAGCTTTGCGAAAGCAGATTGCTTCGGCCGTGCATCTGGTGATTCAGGCCAGTCGACTGCAAGGTGGACCACGAAAAGTGACTTACATCACGGAAATCGTGGGTATGGAAGGCGACACCATCGTGATGCAGGACATCTTTAAGTTTGTCCAAGAAGGCATCGACAACAACGGCAAAGCGGTGGGCCACTTTATGGCAACGGGCGTGCGTCCGAAGTGTATCGAACATCTCGAATCGTCCGGCGTTAAGGTTCCGCCGAGCATCTTTACTGAACGCACACTTCGCTCAAACTGATTCTGGAACGACAAACAGGCTGCATGATTGAAGTCCCTGATGCGCATCATCAGGGACTTCGACTGCAGTGACAAAATAGATTGCGGAACGAACTTCCGGAGAACACAAACATGGACCCTGTTATTCTTATTCTAGTCGCCGTCGGTGGTGCAGTCACAGCATTGGTGTTCGGCGTTGTTAATTTTCTACAGGGCCAACGGGCGTCACAAGCGGAATCACGTTTGGCCGCGTTCACAGGCAATGCGGCGACGCCGGGTTCAAAAATCGCCGACCAAATTGTGCGCGATGGGATGACGTCGGCGTCCGGTATCGCCGCCAATATGCTCAAGCGGTTTCAGAATCTGCCACGGTTCTTCGAACAGGCAGAATCGCCGTTAAAGCTGGAACAGTTTCTGATCGTGTGTGCCGCGACCGCTGCGGGTGGCGCGTTGGTCACAGTTTTGATTCGCACGCCACCGGCCATGCTGCCGCTGGGAGTTGTCTGCGGTTTCGCGTGTCCGTGGATTTGGTTGTGGTGGCGACGTCGCCGTCGGTTCATGAAATTTGAATCGCAGCTAGCCGGTGCACTGGAACTGATGGCTCGAGCGTTACGATCCGGTCACAGTTTGGGGTCCGGGCTGCAGGTTGTCGCCAGCGAAATGCCGAACCCGATTGCCAAAGAGTTCTTGAAAGTTCACGAAGAAACCAACCTCGGAATTTCCACCGAACAAGCGTTGAAGAACATGCTGAAACGCATTCCGAATATGGACCTGCAATTCTTTGTGATTGCCGTTTGTATTCAGCGACAGTGTGGTGGTGACTTGGCAGAAATTCTGAACAAGATCAGTGCACTGGTTCGAGACAGATTTAAGATCTTGGGACAAGTGAAGGCGTTGACGGGAGAAGGCCGAATTTCCGGTGTCGTCCTGATGGGACTTCCACCGGTGCTGTTTGCTGCGGTCTACTATCTGAATCCCGAATATGTGATGGTTTTGTTCGACCGTGAAGAAGGCCGCAAGATGTTGGCGGCTACGGGCTTCCTGCAGATCTTGGGAGCCGTCTGTATTAAGAAAATTATCGATATTAAAGTCTGATGCCGCAGTGTCGGCAACGGCCAAGCGGATAAGTCTGAACGCATTAGTCTGATCGATCAGAGCCCACTTTTCAACGACGAGTACAGCGTAATGAAACCAGAACTACTCATTTCGATCGCAGCTTTTGGTGCCATCACCACTGGTGTGTGGGCCGTTCTCAGCATGTTCTCCGGCGGCAAGTCTCGAGCATCCGAACGTTTGGAAGAAATGCGCGACCCGCTTCGTCGTCGCGGCATGGCGGGTGGCGGCCCTGAAGCCACCGGCATGAAGGGCATGATCGAAAAGACGGCCCCCACGCTGTCCAAAGCGCTGCAGTCGAAAGACGAGGGAGAGCAAAGCGTGCTGAAGATCCGCCTCGGTAATGCTGGATTCTCCAATCCAAATGCTCCGCGAAACTTTCTCGCCCTGAAAATCATCTCACTGATCCTCGGCCTGCTATTCGGAGCCATCTACGGATTCGCCAACATGGGCGTTTCCAACAACTCATGGATGGGTTTTGTCATCGGCGGCGGCCTCGGGTTCTATCTGCCAGAAGCGATTCTGGCCCTTCTGAAGATGTCTCGACAGCAAAAGATCTTCTTACAGCTGCCAGACTCACTCGACCTCCTGGTCGTCTGCGTCGAAGCAGGACTGGCGTGCCCCAGTTCTCAGTACCACGGTTATGAGAGTCAGTTTGGGTTAAGGGTGACCGCAGGTGTGGGGCAGTTTTCTGCTTCTGGAGCGCACGCGGAAGAAGCAGAAAACTGCCGCGCGAATTCGACAGGAGTCTG
>JBDNHJ010000219.1:0-11822 GCA_041688835.1 Fuerstiella sp. | reverse complement strand
TCTTCCGGGCGATTACGATCACACAACCGGGTTTGCGTAGCTTCCATGCTCATCCCTCCGTCTTGGTAAACGAAGGATGAGCGATTTCAATGCTCACGCAAACCCGCATTTCTCACAATACATAGATTCCGGTAGAGTCAGCGATTTTGTTATTGAGGGTGGATTTGGACAGACAGGATACGTCGAACTGGTGAATGGAATCGCCGGACCAGAGGGGCAGGTTCCTTCGTCACGCAGTCTGGCTGGACAAAACAGCGTGGCCTTGGGGAACGGGAACTTTGCGGTTCGCAGTGGTCAGGAACTGGTGATTGGGGACGGTGAAACCCCCGGCATAATTGCCACTGCCACGCCCGGAGTGTTGGACGTGGGAACGACGCTCATTCCGCTCGGCAGTAGCGGCAACTTGCTCGCCGTCAGTTCCGGTTTCGATCGAGGAAACACTCCGGACGTAGGCTCCATCGTCTTCGTCGACGGTAGTCCCAACTTCTCCACCGGTAATGCCGAATCGAACTTTTGGGTTGGGAACTCACCCGGTTTCCCCGGTACCCGAAACGAGCGGTTCGGAGTCATTCTGGACGACGTCAACGAACAGTTTTACGTGCGGTTTGAAATTAACGGTGTCTCGCGGATCATCGCCGGGTCGACGGTTGATGGTTTCGCCGATACCGGTTCCGATCCTGATGTGAATCTGTCGGTCAGTACGAACACCGCTAGCGAAGACAGTCAGACTCAGATCACCATCACGGCCACCGCCAGCTCACCGGTTTCCGGTAGCCAAACTGTACTGGTGATTCCCAGTGGCAACGGGATCACGGACGGCGATTTCTCCCTGTCCGGCCAAACAATCACCATCCCAGATGGGCAAACGTCCGGCAGCGTGACTCTGACCATTCAACGTGATCTGCTGGTGGAAGGCACCGAATCACTGCTGCTAACACTGGCCAATGCGTCGTCCGGAATTCGATTGGGAGCGACAACTCAGCAAGCCGCCACCATCACGGCTGCGCTGGTACTGGATGCCGTGCCACGTTTTCCGACAGACACCACACCGACATTCACATGGAATGACGTCGGTGCGGATCGCTACGAAGTCTGGCTGGGACAGGTATCGCCGATTTCCTCACGCCTGCAGATCTCTTCACGCTTCGTGACCGGCACGTCCTACACTTCGACGACGGCACTGACCGCAGGCACGTATCGATTTTGGGTGCGAGTGAACAATACCACCGGCAGCCCGGGACCATGGTCCACTCCGCAGGTCATCGGGTATCGGCCCCAAGTCACCAGTCCGGTCTCCGACGTCTTCACGCAACGTCCGACGTTTACGTGGGAAGCAATTCCGGACGTGGAAGAGTATCAGATCTGGATTGCGACGCGGACCGGTCGCATTGTCCAAGCTGGGATCTTCGACACGTCCTACACACCCAACCGAGATCTGCCCGCCGGGACCATTCGCTGGTGGATTCGCGGTCTTGAGAACGACACGCCGGGCGGATCCATTGCCACCGACACGCCTTGGAGTCTAGTCACCACATTATCTGTCGGTGGACGCAGCCAAGTATTAAGTCCCACGGGCACGATCAGCGACACGACGCCCACCTTCACGTGGCAGGCCATCACCGGCAGCAGCCGGTACATCCTGCACGTTGTGAATCTGACGTCCGGGAACGTGGTGATTCGTGAAAGCAACGTCGCCACCACCAGCTTCACACCAGCGACGGCGCTATCCGCCGGTAATTTTCGAGCGTGGGTGAAGGCCATTGGACCCAGCGGAGAATTCACCGACGGAACTTGGAGCACACCTGTCGACTTCACTGTGGCTGCTGCGGCTGAAGCATCGGACGACGCACTCTCACCGCGGCTCGTCGCGTTGCCAGAACTGCTTCCAGTCACAGGCCAAGCGAAGACTGGAGCTACAGTGGAAATGGGTACGGGCGTCACTTCCGACCGAGGCGTGTCATCGCCCGTTGAGACAGTGATGGAGACAGAGGTCGAGTCGGACGTCCGGCGGGAAGGTGGCTCACCGAGCGTGGCGACTTCTTCCGAAACATTGCTGTCGCTGGTCTGGCAACAGGACCACTTTCAGGAATGGCTGCTGACGGGGGACGTGGGCTGATTGCGGTGGAATTCGTGATCGCTGGCAAGAATCTCGGAACGAAGCCACCTCAACCAACCCGGCCGTCAGCGGATTAACGGGCGAGTGCTTTGGCAGCGACCAAATGTTGGATTGTGTTTTGTTCCGGAGGGCCACGCGGTGAAGGATTTCCGCAGGTAAATCCTTCACCGCGTGGGCATCGCCCCGCGCGGCTGTGTGACCGCCGCGCGGGGCGATGCCGCCGCCATTGCGCTGATCGACAACAACGGAGGATTCGCGAAGACGGGGCGGGTTCTGGCAGACGGAAAACAGAACTTGACCTGAATCTGGAATTTATCGTACAAACACGAATGTCGAGAACTTCAACTGGCACGGTTGCGCAGTCTCTGCTGATTTCTTCAGCGGCAGCCAAGCTTATCTTTTCGAAAAGCTGTTCCTCGGCTGCGAAAATGCACTCGATCAGATTCTCTCCCAACCGTTCACTCCCCATCTCTCTTCTTTGTGCCTGCCGTGCGTGACGCACATTCGCCAGGCAAACTACTCGGAGCCGTTACTATGCAGGATGCATCTCACAAAACCGCAGAATCATCTCGCACCAAACGCGGGAACATCTTCATCAGTGGAACTCTGATCACGATTCTGGCCGCCGGAATTGGTTTTCAGTTTTGGCGTTCTCAGAATGTGAAGGCCGATCAACCGACCGCCGCCGACGCCGGGCGAGCCACCGTCAGTGCTCTTGGAAAGCCAGTCGGACGTGTGAACGGCCAATCGATTAGCTACGAAGAACTGGCACGCGAATGTATCGAACGGCATGGTTCTGAAGTGCTGAAGAATGTGATCAATCGTCTGATGATTCAGCAAGCTTGCTCAGAGGCCGGTGTCAACGTGTCTGACGCTGAAGTCGAACAGGAGATCGTGCAGATTTCGAAGAAGTTTGGTCTGCCCGTCAATCAATGGGAAACCATGTTGCACGCGGAACGCGGCCTGACACCATTGCAGTATCGTCGCGATGTGATCTGGCCAATGCTGGCGTTGAAGAAACTGGCTGGTGAAGAAGTCAGTATCACTCGTGAAATGTTGCAGGAAGCCTACGCCGACAACTACGGCCCACGTGCCAAAGTTCGCATGATGGTGTTGTCGAATACTCGTCACGCTCAGGAAATCTGGGACAAGGTTAAAGCTGCACCCGATGAATTCGAAGACTACGCTCGCGACTATTCCGTTGAACCCAACAGCAAAGCACTGGGCGGAACGGTGCCACCGATTCGTCGATTCTCGGGGGCTCACGCAGAAATTCGCAAAGCCGCGTTTCGCCTGAAAACGCCGGGAGAAATTTCAGGCATCATTCAGGTCGCTCAGGACCAGTACGTGATTCTGAAGTTCGAAGGCACGACGGAGCCGGTTGCTCATGATCCCAAGGATGTTCAAGGAACGTTGCACGAAGAACTACGCGAACGCGAAGTGCAGGTCATGGTGGGCAACATGTTCAAGAAGATCGAAAACGGTGCCCGCATCGACAACTACCTGACCGGAGAAACCAAGTCTCCTGTTGAACAAACGTCTGCAGCAAGCGTCAGTGCGAAAGACGTGATCCAGCAGCGCTAAGACCAGAATTTCCAGTTAAATGCGATCCTAACGCCCGCCTGAAAAATTCTTCAGCGGGCGTTATTTTGTTGAGCGTTTGACGGGCGTGCCGGCGATGCGTTGCAGGCCCAGCCGAAAAATCACCCACAGCGCGATGACGCATTCTTTGGTGCTGATCTTTGTTTCCCCAAAACGCCGATCTTCAAACGTGATCGGCGTTTCCTTGAACGAGCAGCCAGCACGCCGGCAACGGTACAACACTTCTTCGAAGAAGGCGTAACCTTTGGACAGCGTTCTGTTCCAATCGATCTCAGCCAAGCGAGCGACGTTGTAGCAACGATAGCTGCCGCTGTTGTCGCGCGTCTGCATGCCCAGCAGCAAGCGTGTGTAGATATTGATCGAGCGTGACATGAAGTGCCGCATCAGGCTCCAGCCCGCGATTTTTCCGCCCGGCACATAGCGCGATCCGATGGCGACATCGCAGGATTCGCTGAGCTGCACCAGATCCGGAATGTATTTCGGCGGATGGCTGAAATCCGCGTCCAGATTGATCAGCAGTTCGTAGTCGTTCTGAATGGCATATTCGAAGCCAGCGAGAGTTGCCGCTCCCAGCCCCAACTTTTCGGCGCGACTCATGAGTCTGACTTTGGAATCCGTGGCTGCGAACTCTTCGACCGCGGCTGAAGTGCCATCGGGAGAATTATCGTCGATGACCAGAATGTCTGCGTCCGGCGCGGCTTCGCGCAGTTCGGGTAGCAGCAGCCGGATATTTTCCAGTTCGTTGTAAGTGCAAACAGTGATCAGCAGACGTTTCATGTTCCAACCAAGTCGGATTCCAGCGCAGTCAACAGCCCGAACTCTTCCAGCTTTTGTTGCAATCGCAGGGATGGTACTGCCAACTGCTGTGAAAATCCGAGCCGTTGCGTGGAATTCTCTTGGAGATCCTGCGGAGTTATCGGATTTTGGCGACGGACGGCTCGAATCAACAGATTCTTGGCCGTGTGTTCCATGTCGATGAATTCCATCACCTGCGTGTCGTATCCGACCGCCGACAACAAGCTGGCGCGGATGGCGTCGGTGGCCAGCGACGCGAATTTTTCGTGCAGAATGCCGTGATTGGAAAACAGCGGCTGGCGATCTTTTGCCAGCGTCGCCGCCAGTTCGTGCTGACAACAGGGGACCGCAAAAATGACGTTGGCCTGCCAAGCCACCGCACTTGCCAAGGCATCATCGGTGGCTGTGTCGCAAGCGTGCAAAGAAATCGCTAGGTGAACCTGTTGGTCCGATTGATAGCCGGCGATGTCCCCTTCTTCGAAGCGGATGCCCTGCAGGTTAAGTTCCTGGACAATTTTGTTGCAGGTGGCGACGACATCTGGCCGTCGATCGAGCCCCGTGATGACGACGTCTCGCTGCAGAATTTCTGTTAGAAAATGGTGCGTTGCGAACGTCAGATAGCTTTTGCCGCAGCCGAAATCGATGACGCGAATCGGTCCTTCGGCCGGAAGCTGATCCACGATATCGCGAATGAATTCGACGTATCTGTTGATCTGTCGAAACTTGCGTGAATGTTTTGCCAGCACGCGACCATTCGTCGACATGATACCCGTGGCGATCAAAAATGGGCAAGATTTTCCGTCAGGAATCAGATACTGTCGGCTACGGTTGTGGTCCGCAGGCGTGTTGTCATCGCTGGATTTGCGGAGCGTTTTCTTCAGGCTGCAGGCCCCCTTGCGATTGTATCGCGCCATCCATTCTTCGGTTGCCGTCTGTAACAGCACGTCTCGAAAGATCGCTCCGGCGGATTTTCGCAGTTCTTCCGCTGCTTCGTCGGCAGCGAAGTTCGCGTGTGTTTCCTGAGTGCCCGTGCGGCAGGTGAACTGGAACTTCAGTTGCTGCTTGAGCATCACGGGTCGCACGTCGATTCTGGTCGGTAAGTCCGCCGATTTCTGGGCGGGCTTGCTCAAGACGGCTTTGCGGAAAGATCCGTCGTGCAGGCTGTTGTGGACCAGTTGGTGGAAATTTTCGGCGTCTGAGTTCATGTTTCGTAATCTGTGGACGTGCGGTACACTCAGCCAGCACCATACCAAATCGTTTGTCCAGTTATTCTCCAATCGTTCCCTATAGTTCCTTTACGCAGCGGATTACGCATTGATGACTCTGAATAAGAAGCAAAAGAAACAGATCGACGCGTTGAAAAACAAGATGCAGAAAGCCCAGCAACTGTTGAATGCCGCCAGAAAGCAACCGGACGATCCGGCCGACGTGCCGCGTCTGGAAAAAGAAGTCGCTGGCTATCAGGCCGAAATCGACAAGATCAAAGAGGCTTAAAGTTCGATGAGTCACTCTTCGGGCTCGGTGCCCTGCCCTCCCACAATTATCGTTGTGCATCCGAAAGAACGGCGCAGTAAGTGTTCGGTGGAACCGCTGCGCGGGCGAGATGACTTTGAATTTGTGCGGTTTCCTGATCCCGTGACGTTGCCGTTGCAGAATTACATTCGGCTGGGGATCGGCGGCGAAGTCTTATCGGAAGCGGATGCTGATTCTGGACTGTTGGTGTTGGATGGCACTTGGAAGCTGGCGGAGAAGATGGAGCCCGCCTATTCCCATCTGCCGTGCCGTGTGCTGCCAGAGTTCAAGACAGCCTATCCGCGCACATCGAAGATCTTTGCAGATCCCACGGGCGGATTGGCGACCGTGGAAGCCGTTTATGCGGCGCTACGAATCATGAATCGCTGTGTCGACGGTTTGCTGGACGCGTACCACTGGAAGGACGAATTCTTGGAACTCAACGGCTGGTCGTAGAGTGTTTTCAGAGTCTCAACAGCCTCCCCGTAACTCTCTGTCCGTTGTTCATGTGGTCATGGAAACGCCACATATCACGCTGGGATAACTCCGGAGAAGTTACGGGAATTCGACCTCGTCGGCGTCGAGATTCGTTTGTCCGGGACCGCGAACGTGAATTACGAACACGGTGCTTTCGCGAACGATGAAGATTGCCCGATACGCCAGACCTTTCCGAGTCTTGAAGATCGCTTGTCGAATGGTTTCTTCGTGATCGTCGTTTTCGGGTGCGAGTCCAAATGCTGAAGGCGATTCAGAAATACCTGAAATTACCAGCTCGAACCGTCGATACCAAGCGTCTGCTCCTCGGCGCGACCGCTTCTCGATGAATCGAAGAATGATCTGAACGTCACGTTTTGCCCGCGAGGTCACGCCCAGAAGAAAATTCATTCCTTGAAGCCGAACTCGTTACGAATATCGGCAAGTGCCTTATCGGCTGATTCATACCGCCCGGCATCGACGTCACCGATGCCTTCACGAATAGCGGCATTCACATCGTCTCTGGCGTCTTGCGATTCCCAGAGAATGAACAATTCGTCCCAAGACAGATCGGAAGATCCGTTGGCGATTTGCTCCGCACCGAATCGATGAAAAGCGTCCAATTGTTCGGATGTGACTGGCATAATTCGTTCCCGTAGTTGATCGCAGAAGTTCAATTCTATCACGGACGGCTTCCGTCAGCCAAAAATTCCTGCCGGGAAATCGAAATCCTAAATCCGACAGCAAATCAGTGTATCTATATCAATGGCTGAGTAGTAACTCGGCGAGTCGTCACTTACGCAACACGTTTTCGGTTTTGAACTTAGTCGTTCAATAACGACGGGAGAAGGACCGATGTCTGTAGCGTTGCCGCATTTCTTCTGTCTGATGACCATCTCGCGGTTCGCGAACGGTCCTTAAAACGGCGGAGCGTCTGGATCTTCGAATAAGCTTGTCAGTCGTGCTCGCGGCGGCGGGGCTGAGAAGTCGTCTTCGAATTCTTCTTCGCCGCCGACATGTTCTTCAGGCAGTGCTTCGCCCGGTTCCTTTTGCATTTCGAACAGGAACCGCGACGGCACAGATTCGCGGCGTTTGCCCCATTTCATACGTGTCTTGGCACGCGTCAGCGTCAGGTCATCCATGGCTCGCGTCACGCCGACATAGGCCAGCCGACGTTCTTCTGCGATGTCCTTTTCCAGATCGCTTTCTACACTGCGTTTGTGCGGCAGCAGATTTTCTTCCATGCCCACCAGATAGACGCGTGGGAATTCCAAGCCTTTCGCGGAATGCAGTGTCATCAGTCGTACGGCGTTGTCAGCCAGTTCTGAGTCTTTGTCGTTCTGGTCGTCTTTGTCCATCAACGCTGTGGTTTCTAGGAAGCCTTCCAGCGATGGATCGTTGTTCTTTTCGATGTATTGCCCGATGGAGTTCACCAGATCCTGGAGCACCGTTTTCCGAGCTTCGGCCTGTGCTTCGTCTTTATACTGACGGTCAATTTCGCTGTCGTAGTCGATCGTCTTCAGCAGTTGCTTGGCGGTGTCGGCCATGTGTTCCGGATGGTCCAGCATCGACTGACGAAAGCGGACCAGCAGACCGCGAAAGTCACTGATGGATTCCAAGGCCTTCTTCGAAACCATGCCGGCAGTGACGGCTTCTGGCAGGATTTCCCATAAGCTTTTGCCGCGTTCGACCGCCAGCTGAACCAGTTTTTCAACGGTGGTCGCACCCAGGCCACGGGCGGGTGTGTTGATGATTCGCAGCAGCGAAACTTCGTCACGTGGCGCGGACAGGACTTTTAAGTAGGCCAAAAAGTCGCGAATTTCTTTGCGGTCAAAGAACGATTGACCACCGACCAGGACATAAGGCACGTTCAGACGCCGCATTTCTGTTTCGAACAATCGCGGCTGTTCGTTGGTGCGAAACAAAATCGCGACGTCCTTGGGACGCACGCCGAGTTCAGTAATTAGGTATGCGATTTCTTTGACGACGTTTTCTGATTCTTGAGTTTCGTCTTCGTACGCGATGATGCGGACCGGCGTGCCGGAGGGTTTGTGAGCGATGAGTTTTTTGTCGTGACGATTGCGATTGTGTTTTACCAAGCGGTTGGCGTATCGCACGATACTCGCTGAACAGCGATAGTTGTTTTCCAAACGGAACGTTTTTGTGCCCGGAAAATGCCCGCCGAAATTCATGATGTGTTGAACTTCAGCGCCACGCCAGCCGTAAATCGACTGGTCGTCGTCGCCGACGACGCAGATGTTTTGATGCTGATGGACGAGGCTTTCGATCAGCTTAAACTGAATTCCGTTGGTGTCTTGGTATTCGTCGACCTGCACGCGGTCGAACTTTGCTTGGTGCTTTTGCAGGACGTCGGGGTGTTCGTCGAACAATCGTCCGGTCAGCATTAGCAAATCGTCAAAGTCGACGGCACCGGAGGCGCGCAGTTGCTTTTGATAACGACGATAAGCCATGGCCGCCAGAAAGTCGAAGTCTGCTTCGACATGATCGCTGGCTTTTTGTTCGGTGATGCCCGACATCTTCCACGTGCTGATTTTGTTCAGCAGTTCGCTGGGCTTCATGGCTTTGTCGCCCACACGGATATCCCGCAGGGCTGTTCGAGCGGCGGCTTCTTGGTCTCCACGGTCGTAGATCACGAACGTCTTGGGGTAGCCTAGCGCGTTGATGTCTTCGCGCAGGATTCGCACGCAATAGGCGTGAAAGGTGGACACCACGGGTTTGGCTTTGACGCGCGGGCCGAGCAGCTTGAGCGCGCGTTCTCGCATTTCCTTGGCGGCTTTGTTGGTGAAGGTCACCGACAGAATGCGATCTGGGCGAATTCCGTGGCGGATCAGATTGGCCATGCGGAATGTGATGACGCGAGTTTTTCCGGTTCCTGCTCCGGCCAGCACCAGCATCGGCCCGGACAGTGTTTCCACGGCTTGGCGTTGAGGCGGGTTGAGTCCGGAGAGGTCGAGCATGAGAAAATAGCAGCCGTTTTCGGGCAGATTGGGGAAGCAGAGTTTGAAGCAGGTTGTGGGGCTCGGGCGGGAAGATTATCGCAGTGGTCGTGTGTTCTCAACCACGGTATCGCAATCGCGATCAAGAACATCGCGGCTTGCGGAAATTCCGAACAATAATCCGCCGTCGAGTTCACAAACGTTGGTGACTCGTGTGCAATGCGAGTCTCAAGGTTAGAGCTGACACGTTTTTTGACGAGGGATTTATGCACCAAATTCGATATATCATGGTTGGCGGTTTCTTAGGGGCCGGAAAGACGACCACGTTGGCTCGACTGGCCAAACATTACATGGACCAAGGGCTGAATGTTGGCATCGTGACCAACGATCAGGCTGACGACCTTGTGGATACAAATATGTTGCGGTCACTTGGTTTCGACGTCGGTGAAGTGGCTGGTGCCTGTTTTTGCTGCAACTTCGACGAATTGATGTCGACGGTGCAGCAGATCAGCAGCAACACACGGCCCGACATCATTCTGGCGGAACCTGTCGGCAGTTGCACAGACCTCGTCGCCACCGTCATTCAGCCCATCAAGCAGTTGTTCGACGCCGAATTCGTGATCGCGCCTTATGCCGTGATTCTGAAGCCGTCGCACGGTCGCCGCGTGTTGAAGAACGAATCGGGCACCGGGTTTTCGCCCAAGGCCGCCTACATTCTGAAGAAGCAAATCGAAGAAGCGGACTTGGTGTTGATCAACCGCGTGGATGAGCTGACTCAGGAACAGGCTTCAGAACTGGAGACATTGATTCACGACCATCTGCCGGATCGTCCTGTGTTGCGGATTTCTGCCAAGACGGGTGAAGGCTTCGATTCGCTGATCGAATGGTTGGCTCAGGACGGCGACTTTGGTCGTCGAGTTTTGGATATCGATTACGACACCTATGCTGATGGAGAAGCCGAACTCGGCTGGTTGAACAGCAGTCTGCGAGTTGTGTCTGAGACCGAGTTTGCTTTGGACGACTTTCTGCTGGACGTGGTCGAGCGGCTGAAGCAGGGGTTGGCGGAAGTGTCTGCCGAGGCCGCTCATTTGAAGACGATCGGTTTGTGGGAAGGATTTTTCGGCGTGGCCAACCTGATCAGCAGCGAGAATTCGGCAGAACTGTCGCTGCCTTCGAACTGTCAGGTCAAAGCCGTGGACGTGATTGTGAATGCGCGCGTGGCTTGCGATCCGGAATTACTGGAAACTCTGGTTCGACAGCACGTGGCTGCCGCGGCGGCTGCGATGAATGCGTCCGCCGAGTTTCGTCGGACTCAGAGCTTCCGGCCCGGACGCCCCGAACCGACTCACAGGCTGTCGGCTCCGGTCTAGTTGCCCCCCCCGAAATTACGCGGCTTTTTGTGCAATTTGAACAAATTTTCTGTTTCTGCAGCGCTGACTGATTGAAAGCGGGTTTTACCCCACAGGCAGGCGAGTCCTGTCGCCCTTCTTATATGACACAAGAAACCCAATCTGTCGTTCGACGCTCTAGGAGTTTTTCAATGCAAACACTTCGTTCGTTTCGGTTCTCGGCCCTCGCCTGTCTGGCGGCCATTTGCTTCACCGCTGTCGCGGACGCTCAACCGCCGGGTGGTGGTCAGCGTGGCGGTCAGCAACGCGGCGGGTTTCCCGGTGGTGCGGCTCGGCCATTGGTCAGTCGAGCTCAATTGCTGCGTTCGGAAGATGTCCAAGCAGAAATCGAAGTCAATGATGCTCAAGGGGCCACCATCACGGCAGCCTTGGAAGCCTATCGTGCAGAGCGTGAAGCCGCTCGTGGCGAAATGCCCAACTTCCGGGAATTGGCGGAAGAAGACCGCGCAAAACTCTTCGAAAAAATGCGGAAGGATGCTGAAGAACTGAACAAAAAGACCGACGAAATGCTGAACGCGCTGCTGCTGCCGGATCAGATTACGCGACTGGACCAAATCGCGCTGCAAGCCAACATTGCAGCAGCACCGGCAACCGTATTGAAGTCTGATGACATCAAGCAAAAACTCAGCATTAAGGATGAGCAGATTGCCGCGTTGGAAGGTGTCGAAAAGACGAATCAGGAAGCGATGACGAAAATGATGGAAGAGATGCGAGCTTCATTCGGCGGTCGTGGACGTGGTCGGGGTGAAGACGGCGCTCGAGACGCAGAAGGCGCAGAAGGCGTAGAGCCAGCAGCGGAACGTCCGGATCCTCGCAAAATGATGGAAGACCTTCGCAAGAAATCCACCGATGCGATGATGGCCGTATTGACGAGCGACCAGAAAGCGACGCTCACCAAGCTGCAGGGCAAAGAATTCGATCTGGCTGCTCTGCGTTCCAGTGGACGCGGCGGGTTTG
>JBDNHJ010000218.1:0-16610 GCA_041688835.1 Fuerstiella sp. | reverse complement strand
GCGTGGGCTAAACATCTTGGCCTATCTGTCGAATTTGAAAATTCCATCGGCATGAAGTTTCGCGTGATTCCTCCCGGTCAGTTTCTTATGGGAAGCAGCAAGCAGGAAGTGGAAGCGGAGGCGAAGCTTGGGACAGACCGAAATCTGCCGATCTGGTATTTCAACTTTCTGCAGTATGAAGCACCACAACATCAGGTAACGCTGACGAAACCATGCGGCATAGGCACTTACGAAGTCACGCGTGGGCAGTTCCGTCAGTTTTTTGACGAGACTGGTTACAAAACTGACGCTGAAAAAAATGGCGAAGGTGGCGAAGGCTTCCGGAACGGCCAGGTTGTGAAGATGCCTGAATTGAACTGGAATTCCGATCTGGGATTTGAACCGCCGGAGACCGATAACAGTCCGGTTGTGAATGTCACGTGCAATGATGGGATGGAGTTCTGCAAGTGGCTAAGCAAAAAAGAAGGAGTGACTTACCGACTCCCCACGGAAGCCGAATGGGCGTTTGCCTGTCGCGGTGGAAATCCACGGCGGTACTGCTTTGGAGATGATGATGCCATGCTCAAGCATTATGCGTGGGTGCTCGACGGAAACAGACGAGGTGCCAGTGAGGGCGGTTTCAAGCTGGCGAACGCCTTTGGCCTGTTTGACATGCACGGCAATGTCTGGGAATGGTGCCAGGACTGGCACGGTACGTATCCCAGCCACGCAGTGATCGATCCCACTGGGCCGGAATCCGGGGAAACCGGGTCAGCCGTGGCGGCCCATGGGGCGGCTCCCCCGAAATCTGCCGCACCGCGTACCGCTCATGGGGCATCAATGGAGCGTATTCAACGGGATTTCGAGTGGTGCGAACATTGACAACCGCTGACGACGACACGCAAGCTGGCGAGCGTAACAAATAAAAGTCCGCGTGGATGACAGTCGATGACAAGTCCAATGAGATTTCAGCCGTTCTCATGCTGTTAATACTGTTGGAAATCGTTGTGACTCTAGCCTAGAAGCCAAGCCCGCATTTAAGATCGATCGGCAATGTGAGGCTTTCCAGTTTGCTGAAGTACGTGACGCGCAGCTTCAGAGACTTGGCGGCTGAGTTCACATTATAAGATTGCTGAAACGTCTGTGAGCCATCGCCGCCGTAGCTTCCCGAGCCGCCGAAGTAACTCTCAATGACTTCACCTTTGCTGTCGATGAATTCAATTTTTGATACGGAGTCGAACGGCTTGCCGGCACTCAATTGGATCATCTGATATTCCTGATCTCCCGCATCCTCTGATCGCCCGACTGTCGCATCAAGCAGGCCAAGTTTCACTTTTGTGCCAGCCACCACTTTCAGGTCGATGTCTTCAGTCCTGCTGTCTTTTCCAACAGTCAAAACAATCGTTCCGTTCAGCGACAGACCAGTATTCGCCGGGCCGGGCAGAGTTTCTGAGCCCAGTTGAATGGTTCCACCGTTACGCTCTTCATTTATGTTCAGCGATAATTTTTCTTCTGCAAGCTGTTCGCGCAACGGCAACTCAGTACCGTCTTCCGTCTTCAAAGAGACTTTCGTTTGCTTTAGATCGATGCCGACAACAGATTGCCCTGGAGTCTCAAAATAAACATCGACCTGCAGACCCGAGGCACCAAATCCGCCAAGTGCCTTTCCAAAATCTGAGTCAGGATCTTTCTTTGCCAGACTGAAGCCGGCAATCTCCAATCGAGGCTGCTTCTGAGCCAAACAAGGAGTCGCGATGCAGAACATAGTCATCAGGACAAGAGGTGATGTGAGATTTCTCATGAGATTTTCTTTCCAGGGTTCATGGAGTAAATCGAGGGCTGGCGCCCCGCGGCTGATTGGTTGGACAGCTTTGCAGGTAAATGCAGGATTCACTTGCTGGCGCTGCGTGCTGGTATGTTTTCATCTGCCGCCAGCCTTAATAACGACTGGGGTATAGCGCATTCTTCACGGCAATGCGGTATCGCAGCGTCGTGGTGTCGGTCAGAATTCCTGCAGATTTTCGCAGCTCCACTTCAGCCTTTCGCAAGTCAGGTAGTTTGAACGTCGTCCTGCCATCGCCGCCGAAGCTGGTTCCTATCAGAGAAAACAATGGTGAGTAGTCATCACAACTCAACGTTCGTCCGTCGCAGGGCAGGAAGATGTCTGTATCGTCATCAGAAGACGAAAATGACAGTTTCACATCGCCATACGTGCAAAACGCCTGGGCATTGAGTTCAACTGGTTCGTCCTGAGCAATGGCGATCACTGGCGTGACTGACGAGAACACAAGGGAGCTCATCCCCAGCAGGACAGTTAAAAAGTTACGGTGCATACGACAATCTTTCTGACAATGAACTGTGTCACTCGGATCAAACAAGAGAGGCTACGTTCCGATCATGGAAATCGATTTAAAACTCAACAGGAGGCTGACACTGCAAAAGAGGACGCCGAAAATGCCGGATAAGATGGAACCAAACCACAGACTTGAAAAGGAATTGATCCGGGAGTTCTGCGGATCGCCCGGCTGATAGACAACGTCTACCGAATCGCCAACGTCGAAAGAAGCGGGATTGCTGCCAGGTGCCACAAACTCCACTTCCGTGGCGGACTGTTCCTGAAATCGGATGACTGGCTCATACACGACGGAATTGGTTCCCTCGGAATCCGTCACGGAGACTTCATTCAGCCGAATCACATGTCCCTCTGACTCAGCCGCAGTGCTCAAGAACTGGCTGGTTGAGGCATAGCTGGAATAGCTGTCGTAGAGCAGGAACAGACCTCCGAAAAAGAAGATCACCAACACGATCAAGGGGATTATTTTTTTCATGTGCATCTGACCGCGTAGGGACTATGGACTATGGGGCTGGAGGTTGTGTGTCGAGTGAAAGGCTTTCCAGTTCGCTGTTGAGCCGAAGAATTTTCTGTCGAATGGATTCAGCGGATTCCTGCTGCTCAGCCTCATCATTTCCACCACGAGAAGCGACCCCGCCGGAAAGGCCCGGCCCCATGTCCAGTTCCGCAAGCTGATCCTCCAGATCCTTCCGGCGTTGTTCAAGTTCGCTCAACTTGTCCAGCGTCACCTCACCGCTTTGGCCCATGGCTGCGGCTTTTTCCTTCAGCACAGAGAACGTGTCCTTCAGCTTGCCCATCGCGTTGTCATATTTGCCCTTGTCGTACTTCCAGCTTTTCAGTCTTCAGCAGGTCAACCACACTGTCGGTCAGCACCTTGACCTGCCCAATGATTTCTCTGGATTTTTCCTTCTCCTCTGCATCACTTCAAAAGAAGTTGTAGCCCACAATCACAAAAGCCAGTGCGAATGCCAGCTTCACGATCGTCGAAAGGAACTTAGCCATAATTAGGGTCTTCAAAAACGTGCCAAATAAGATCTGCATGCAAGCTGCCAGAGGTGAATCCGAATCCAAGGCAACGATTCACTCGCTTGCGCTTCAGGCTTGCATCGTCGAAACGACCGAGGCTAGCGCCTTTCGGCTCAATTGGCGTCGGGCTTATTCGGTAATGACGCCAATCTTGTCAAATTTGCCGCACTTCTTCAGTACATCGAATACCACATCAATGTTCGGTTCCTTTGTTTGATAGGTCAGACCGCTTCCCATGCGAATCATCACTGTGAGAGAATGAAACTGCGTCACGGATTTGACGTCGCCCAGACGGATCATCTTTTCCGCATATTCCCATGTCACATGTCGATCCTGATTCGGGACTGATAACATGATGAGCAATGCATCAGCCAGTTGTTGCGGTCCATTGATGGCGACCGACATGTTGACTCCAATACCGGGGTACGACACCATCAACTGATCTTCGTTGGAAAGAGCAATCTGGACTAGCGCGCTGCCGATGTGTTGTTCCCTGAACCATTGACGATGCTCTTCCGCAAGACGTGCGGCATCAGAAACAAAATCGCCGCTGGTGCGAGGTCCGTTGCCTTTTCTGACTGGCCAGATGGAATACTGAATCTCCATGCCATTCGGACCGGAGATGCCTCCCCAAAACTCACCATGTCGGCCAGGTGGCATGGTCGTTGCATGAAAGCCTGGCAGCAATGAGATTCCGCCCAGCTTTTCTGGCAGTTCCATGAAACCCGGCGTGGCGGGATTTCCGGGCGGGACTGGCTTCATAGGCGGGCCAGGTTTTGCTCCAACATGCACAAAGACCCAGTCCGGTTGACCGTTTTTGCGCGTTGTCCATAGAGCGATTTGGTCTTTCGCGTCTTTCCGACCTTCTACTTCCTTTTTCAGGCTGCGTTCCGTTGTGACCTGCACGCCATTGTCGTTGCCTTCGGGCGTCGCGACCCAGCTAATCACATCGCCCGGTTTCAGTTCGCCACCCGGCCCGGTGAACTCAATGACTTCTAAACCACCCGCGACAGGTCGTACCTGAAACGGCAGGGAGACGGCACTGCGGGGCGGAGGTCTTACCGAAAGTGCTTCCTGCGCCAACGCCGCTGATTCAGTCTTCGAAAGCAATATCAAGACTGACAGGCACAAAACGATACGAAAGTGACGTTGCAAGTCCATGAGGATTTTTCCCTTAACAGGATATTGAAAAAGGTGTCTGCGGCGTGCCAAATCAGTCGCTACGGAAGCGACCTGGAAGGTTCTGTCATTCGCACGAAGACATTGGAATGTTTCGCGTTTAAGGAGCGTCGGCTTCGGTATAAATGGGCGCGTAAACGCGATAGGTAACGTGGCTCTCTTCCACAATCCTGACAGAAACGTCGGTCGGCACGCCGTTTCGCTCAACCGATACAACCCACATTCCGGATGACAGTTGTGGCGAACTGGAGTTTCCTGTCGGCATGGTGAGTTGCCGAAAACTGTTCAAACTTGTGATGGCAACGGGTTGGTATCCAAACGGCAGATCGTCCGGCGATTTGGATGCTGTGGGAGCTTCAAAACCGGTGAAGTTTTTATCCATCCAGAAGTGCGCCGAATAAGAATTCTTCAGCCTGCGTATCGAGACCAATCTGTCTCCCGGTTGGATACCAACCCAGGCGGGAGTTCGATCCGGATCGACTTCGCCTGCGACCACGCCATTTCGGCCGTCGACAAGTTCAACACCGAGGACAGACTGTCCAGTGGTCGGTAACGCACTACCTGTAGGTTGTCCCATGGACAGAAACGTGACGGTTTGGTGCTTATTTTTGTCCTTGTCACGTTGCCTGCGAAACGTGGGATAAATTGTACGCTGGAATCGACTCTCTGTGTTAATTGCGAGTTGCTCGCTGATGCTATCCCAAGTGATGCGTCCCTGCTTGTCCACCATTTCGCTATTCTTCAACGCGCCATCGTGCATGGCCAGAATTTCCAGCAAGGACGTTGTAAACAGTCCTCCATTGTCAAACACTCCGCCGTCCGTTGGCTCCTTGCCGATAAACCGGTTGTTTTCATCTGTCGGGCCGATGCTCCACGCCAGCTCGCCGGGCTCAGCAGAAGTCACATCGACAAATCCTGTATGGCGGAAGAACAGCGATCTGCAGATGCTTGTATTCCAATAAGTAGACTTTGGGCGGACAACGGTTTTGCTGTCGGCTCGAAACGGTGCCTTGCTTCCGCTGGCACAGCAGTCCGTGATCAACACACACAACCTCGCACCAGAATCCTGCATAGCTTGTCGCAGGTCGCTTCTGGCGACCTTTACGCCCGGTCTAATGTCCAGAGTCTGGCCGATTTGGTTATCATTGCTGCCGTGGCCGGAGTAGTAGATCAGGAAAGTGTCGTTTGGCGAAATCCTGTTCTTGTAGTCGCGAATATTGTTCAACAGGCCGTCGGCATCGTGATTCGGTGTTGCAAGAGAATGGGCGCTTATCATTCCCAACGGAATACTGTCTTCGAGATAGGAGCTCATGCGATAAACGTCGAATTCGCAACCCCAGCGAAAGCTGTCATCTTTAGCCTCGGGGTCATGAATGTACAGCACGTGCAACATTGAGGCTTCGTCTGCCGCATCCGTGGATGGGTTATTTGTTCCTGACGTTTCGGGGGCCCCCTTTACAGGAGGACCAGCCATCAACGGACCACCGGTTTTTGGATTCGATCCTTCAGCAGTTTTCGACAGATCCACGATGACCCAAACAGGATCCGCATTGCGGCGAGTGACCCAAAGCGCGAGTTGGCCATCGGGGCCTTTTTTGGAAGTGACTTCGGCTTCGAACTTTGCAGGGGAATCTACTGCAACCTGATTGGCAACGCCTGGTGTTGCAACCCAGCTAATGAAATCGCCTTTGCTGAGCATGCCGTCTTCACCGTTGTAGGTGACAACTTCCACACCGCCACTGCCCTGACGAACGATCAACGGAAGTACAGCCGGTGACCCCGATGGAGCGGCAGTCAGTTTCAAAAAGATCCAATCCGGCGCTGCATTGCCACGTGTGACCCATAGCGCGATCGATCCGTCCACGGCTTGTTTTGCAAGAACTTCTGCTTCGAAACTTGTCGCTGTTTTCACGGCTACCTGATTGTCACTGTCCGGCGTCGCAATCCAGCTGATGATGTCACCGCGTCGAACCTGCCCGTCCGTTCCGCTATAGCTGACAACTTCAAGGCCACCTGCAACCGGTCGCACCTGAAGTGGCAGAGAACTGGACTTCTCCTGCGGCGGTGCAATGGACAGTGCTTGCTGTGCAAGCACCAGCGGTGAAGCCGTTAAGAAGGACAAGCACAGGGTGAGAGCTAACTGACGGGATACGATCATCATAAGACGGCTCTAAACTTAAGGTGGTTGAAGGAAAAACTGCAATGCGAGATAGCTGCTATCGAGCAAAAACAGAAGGCTCGGTGATCCTGACAATGGCCTCGGTCGGCACTCCATTTCGTTCCACCGAAAACACCCACATTCCCGACGAAAGAAAAGGCGAGGCAACTCCGCCGCCCGGGATGCTTTGGGGAGTGTTCAACTTCTGAAAATTGGCCAGCCCGGTGATCACTGTCGGAGTGTTTCCCAGCTGACTGCCGCCTGTGAATTTTCGATCCTGCCAAAAGTGCGCGTCGTAGGAATCCGTTAGTCTGCGAACGGAGACCAGTCTGTCGCCTGGCTTAATGCCAACTGCAGGTGTCCGATTTGCATCAACGTTGCCTGCCACTACGCCGCTGGGTCCTCCATTGAATTCAATTCCAAGTTTTGATTGGCTTGTCACGGGCAGGGCGTTACCGACCGGCTGTCCTGTGGACAAGAACGTCACTGCTTGATGCTTATTCCTGTCCTTGTCCCGCTGCCTGCGAAAACTCGGATAAATTGTTTCCTGGAACCGCCGCTCTGTGCGTTCTGCCAGGTTTTGTTTGATGCTTTCCCAGGTGATGCGTCCTTGACGGTCCATCATGTTCTCTTTCTTTAACTCTCCATCGTGCATGGCCAGAATTTCCAGCAAGGACGTAGTGAAAAGTCCGCCGTCGTCGAAGATTTCCCCGTCCGTTGGTTCTTTCCCGCTGAACGAGTTGTTTGCATCTGTCGGGCCGACGCTCCACGCCGCTTCACCAGGGCCAGCCGAAGTCACATCAACAAAACCTGTGTGACGGAGGAATAGCGCTCGGCAAATGCTGGCGTTCCAGTAAGGCGACGTGTAATCCAGTGGAGTTGCTGCTGAAGCGGAGCCGGGAAACGGCGTTTTGCTTCCACTGGCGCAGCAGTCTGTAATCAGGACGCACAGTCGGGCTCCGGTATCCTGCATAGCTTGTCGCACCTCGCTTCTGGCGACCTTCACGCCCGGTCTGATGTCCAGAATCTGGCCAATCTTGTCATCGTTGCTGCCATGGCCCGAGTAATAGATCAATAGGGTGTCGTTCGTTGAAATTTTGTTCTTGTAGTCACGAATTGCTTCCAGCAGGCCAGCAGCGTCCTGAGCGGGTGTCGCGAAAGTATGCGAGCCAACACCCACACCCGACGGAATGCTGTTTGATAAGTAAGCGTCCATGCGGTAGACGTCAAATTCACAACCCCAGCGAAAGCTGTCATTTTGCGCCTTGGGATCATAGATGTAGAGCACATGCAGCGCTGAGGCGTCATCTGCGGAACCCGGGGATGGCTTCTGCGTTCCCGAAGAGCCTAGTGCGGTTTTCGATGGAGGAGGAACCATCAAGGGACCACCGGTCCCGGAGTTTGGTCCGTTTGATATTGTCGCCAAATCGACCAACACCCAGTCGGCAGCAGCATTACCGCGACTCACCCAAAGGGCGGTGATTCCATCAGGGTCTTTTGTTGAAGTGACTTCGGTTTCGAACTTCGCTGGGGAATCTACAGCAACCGCATTGCTAACTCCTGGCGTCGCAACCCAGCTAATCAAATCGCCTTTGCTGAGCATGCCGTCTTTGCCGCTGTACGTGACGACTTCCACGCCACCGTTCGCCTGTCGAACAGTCAGTGGAAGAAGTCCGGGTGCAGGCGTTGCAGTCAGTTTCAGAAAGACCCAGTCCGGAGGTGCGTTGCCGCGTGTGACCCACAGCGCGATGGATCCGTCTTTGGTTCGTTTGTCGGTGAACTCTTTGTCCAAACCTGCAGATGTCGTCACCGACACTTCTTCATTCCTGGCGTCTGGTGTCGCAACCCAACTGATGATATCGCCTCGCTTCAACTGGCCGTCGGATCCCGTATAAGTGAGGACTTCCACGCCAACGGCGGTTGGTTTGACCGTACCCGGAAAGCTGGACTGCGCGTAAGCTGGAGTAATATTAGTGATTGCAAAAATTGCGAGCGCCAGTACGCATTGTGCGGTACGCTGCAGCCGGAGCGGAACGGTCATGAGAATACACCTTTATCAAAATAAACACGCTCGATACTTTGTGTTCGAGCAAGTCGCGGATCATTGAGTAAGTAGGTCCTTTCTGCCGGAAAGGACTTTGCAGCTTGCTGCAACCTGCGACCAAATCCACGTTGCTTCAATCACAACGCCTCGCCGTTGAGCGGACGTCCTCTCTTATGGTTCGCCTTGCGGCGAAAGTCCCGCTCGGCAAGCGGGACCTACCGGAATCCGCAATCAGCACATGCCGAAAGTCTTGACGACTTTCGCTACGTCGGAAGGCGGCGTATATCATCATTGACGATGTACGCCGCAGGTTTTCCAACAGCGTCAGTTATCGCCAGGCGATGTCGCCTTTAAACGACTTCATATCACCCTCGATATACCACTCGCGAGCCATGGCTCCTTCATTACCGAACAGCTTCTGAATGTCCGGAGACAGTTCGAGCAACTCATCCGAGGTGAACTTGACAGATTCTTCTGCGGTGACCTCTTCGAATTTCAGCGCGGTTGGTGCGTGCTGAGTCAACGAGCCTGATGTGAAGGCCACGATCTCAACCTCAGTATTGCCTGTGCCGCCGATCTTGCTGACGACCATTGGGTAGTAGCAATAGTCTGATTCAAAGCGATACTGAATCGGCACTTTGACTTCTTCCTCTTCGGTACTGTCGATCAGGTCGAATGCGAAGTACTGAAAGTCTCGTGAAAGGTAATCGGCGATCACTTCGCGCGTGTTATCGCCAATCATTCCTGCGGCTTTACCGTCAAATCGCTTGCTGATGAAATCCTGAATTTGTTCTTCCAGACTTTCGACAGACTTGCCTTCCAGCACAAAGATGTTGTGAGCACCAATCTTGACTTCCAGCAGCGGTGCGCGACTGGCGACGCCGGCGTTGGCCGCTAGCTTTGTTTCAACGGCCTCAAAGCACTTTGTGTACAGTTCATCGTCGCCGCGAGTGACTGAAATCGGCTTGCCGGGCATAGGCATGATGCTCAACGCAGCACCCTCGCCAGGAACCAGCGACTGCTGCTTGGTTCTGATCCACAGAATTTCTTCCGTTCCGTTCCATGCGACCACAGCATACTGATTCGGCTCAGTAAAGCTGTCGCCACGACTGGTGACCGAAGTGACCCAATCCTTCTTGCCGCCGCCAGGAGTTCTTCCTGGCGGATTGGTTTTCGGCGGGCGAGTCGGCGTATTTGTCAAAGGCGGCCTTGTTGGTGGAGCACCAGGTCTCGGATTGGTAGTCGGTGGTCGACCGGGTGGCGGGTTCGTGGGACGATTACCTGGTGGAATCGGAAATTCCGGACTGGGATAAACTCTGATGGGAGGAACATGGTTCGGAGGCTGGTTCGGATTGTTGTTGGTATTGACGTTGTTGTTATTATTGTTATTCACATTCACGTTCACATTGATGTGACCCGTGTTTTGGGTTGGAAATCCCTGCCAGATCGGTGGTGGATAATAGACCACGGGAGGCGGAATGTAATTGACCCGCGAATAGATAATGATTTGTCCGCAGTCGGCCATTGCCGGACCACCGCACATCGAAGCAGCCATCAAGGCCGCCACGAACTTTTTGCATTTGTGAAGTAACATCTTCATCCTTTTCAACAAAGGGGAAATCATCGTGCGAGCACTTCCGGGGAAGTGACTCGCGCGATCAGAACTGGAAACTCAGAACCATCAGCCAGAACACAAATGTGAAATGGCCTATCAACTATCAACGATTCGCCAGGCGATATCGATGAGAAGTTTTTGATCGGGGTCGATACCGACGAAACGCCGTCGTGGTCTATTTGCAGCATCGCTGATTGTGATGCATCGATCAGCGACAGCGGGGCATCAGAATTTAAAGCAGAAGGAAACGGGACACCGGCGGCGGTGAGGAACGACAGTCCGTCCAGCAGCGAAAGTTTTTGCGACAATCCAAAGACCGGAAACTCGCAATTCAGTTTCACCTCTTTCCAGGAAGCTTTGCTCAGCATTGATGGAACGTCGCCACCAAACAGCAGGTCGTCCGTCCTGCGGAACTCATCTGTATCGTCGGACAACAGAAACAACACTGAATATCCATCAAGGAGAGGAACGCGAGCCAATCGCCGACCATCAAACTGGGCGACTCGACAAAATTCCTGAGAACCCTTCACGTACTTTGCGGGAATACCAGTGGTGGTCTTTTCCTTCGAAAGCAGGTTTGGGAACATTCCGTCCTGAACGTCTGCCGCGTTGAAGGGGTAAGCCCATTCCGCAGCAAACGTCAGTGTGGTCTTTAGCGACATCTCGTTGCTGGTTGATTTGAATCGACGAATTTTGATCGATGGCAGTTTGGTGAATTCGTCCACTGCGTCGGCCAGCCATTCATTCTGTGTCGCCAGATTCAACTGAGTTCGCGACACAACGGGCGCTGCATTTGTAAGAGAGATCATGCGAGTCCAAAAACCGGACGGCGATTCGCGAAGCAGGTACTTCTTGTGACGCAGACTGTTGCCAGAAATTTCAGGAGCAATCGCATCTGAGGAAACTCGCCAGCTAAAACAACCAGTCGCTTTCAGGCCGAACAGCCAGTCGTCCACTGAGTAATCAGGTTCGGCCAACACGTGCAATTTTGCCAACAGTCGTTCCCAATCCTTCTCGCGTTCGCTTCCCGATCGTGCCTTTAGAATGCATGCCGCCAACATACCCGTGGACATCGGAGCGACAAGATAGTTCTCCTCAAGCTTTGGTCGTTTGGCAAGTGACGCGAGTCTCCAGGTAATATCAATCGCGTGTGCGACAACGTTTCTGCTGGAATCGGCTGCAAATGCCGAGGCTGGTAGATTCATCATACCGTCCGCAACATTGTCACCAATCGGAATTCGTCCGACGACACGACCAACAGACACGAACGTAACCACAGGCTTGCCCTGTTGAAATTCGACATTCGCGATCGCCAGCACCGACTCACGATCGGTTTCCTTTGACTCAACGATCGTAGTGCCCGGCACTTCATGACTGAACATTGCCTCTTCGTCCGTCACCACGCTAATCCGAAGGTTCGCGTAAAAGTTTTCACTTTGATTCAGAGTTCCGGTCACTATCGCGATGGACTTGCCATCGTTGGCAACACACCCACACAACGGTCGATCGGTCTCCGCCCCCCAAAGCACTTCGCCGCCATCCGATTTCGAAATCTGAACATACCAGGCATCGCCATCTTTTTGGAAAACGGCGACGTGCGAACCATCCAGGCTATACCACGCTTGAGGCACATCTGACAGTTCACCAGTCACGACCGATGCGTTGGCGACGGCCGTGAACGTAAAACTGAAAATCAGAGCCATCAACCTCATAACGAAATCTCGCATTGTATTAATTTTTATCCACATGACTTACGACAGGTTAATCACGAACTCTGTGACGTCAAGGTTGGGCAATTTCCACATGGCTGGGAGAGGTCACTCGGACGTCGATTTCCTTGTACTTTCCGTCGCGCCAGACAGTGAATTTCCACATGCCTTTACAAAGCTCTGGCGGAGTTCCGTCGCCGTTGTGATGCAACAAAAGTTTGTGTAAGTCGTTTAACGTCTTGATTGAAAAACTATGTGACGATCGATCGGCTAATAGCTCGTAGGGATCAAGTGCTCGCCAAAAGTACGAATCCGAGAGTTGGACGTGCGTAATTTCGTCACCTTGTCGCAGGGGATACCATGCGGGGCTTCCATCCAGGAACTCGTCCATGCCTAAATAAGGCATGCCAACGACGACACAGTTGTCGCCCTGATAGAGATCCATATCAAGGATCGAGCGATTGATGGTCTGTGAGACATCGGTGTCCAGTGCGTTTAGTTGCGGCTTGTTCGTCCTTTGTTTTGGCAACGCATCGCCGATGATTTCCGGCAGTTCAATTGTTAAAGGAGTTTGATCGACGCCAAGTTTCAACAGGGACAGTTTCGACGTTTCCGCTTGTACCTCAGGAAGTACGTTTTCCCATGTCAGCCGCCCCTTGGCATCTAGTAGACCCAACTCAGATAGTTTGTCGTCATCTTTTGAAATAATCTTCAGCAGCGATGACGTAAACTGCCCGCCGTCCTCAAATGGCAGTGGCGCAACCTCGTAAATTTCGCCTGCCCATTTGTACTGTTCGAAAAGAGGCATAGTCTTGATTTCGGGTTCGTAAAATGCCTTTCTCAGCGCCACCTTCATGTTTTTTGAAACAGCAACGAAGGAATACTGTCCTGGCGATGAAGAATTGACATCCAGAAAACCTTTGTGGCGGAAGAAGAGATAGCGAGCAGCATTCGCGTTCCAATAAGCGTTGCGGTGGTCTTCCAGGACAGATGGCCTGGGGGCATAGCCGTGATCCAAATCTGCCAGCCCGTGCGTGCAGCTTTCTGTAACAAGCATTTTCAGACGTGCTGGACTCTTATCGATCGCGGCACGAATCTCAGCGCGAGTGACTTGCTGACTTTCTTGATATGGCGAGTCTTTCGGACGTGGTAAATGGAAGACATGTCCAAATCCCCTTTCGTTAGATCCATGCACACCGCAGAAAAAGACGGCGAAAGTGTCTTTGGGGCCAACCCCTTTCGCCATGGACTGGATTTTTTCGAGCAGTGATTCTCGCGACCATGAATCAGTCGTCATCGACTGGATTTCGCTGCGTAATTCCTCAGGGATGCTGCGCTCGAGGAATTCGCGGATGCGATAGGCGCTCCAGTTTGTGGAGAACGTCAAATCCATTTTTCCCCGCGCTGGATCGGTATCGTAGACCAGCAGTGCGTGCAACTTTCGCGAGTCGTTCAGCGTCGAAACTCCCAGCGGGGATTCCGTGGCAATGCCAAGAGTCACGGGGAGGTCAGGTGTCGCCGGTCGAACTGCGATGACCGCGTATACACCATCAACGTCCGCATAGGTGGTCTTCTCCACTTTTACGGTTGCGTCTTCGAATGCCTTGCGGGTCGCGACTGGTTTCCAGTCACTCCAGTCGTCCGCAACAATCTTGTCGAGACCCATTGCAAGTGGCCCCACATGGGTGATGATGTCACCAACTCTCAGTTCGCCCTCATCGACAGGATCCTTTGGCGTATCTCCTGTCCTCAGCACTTCCACCCCGGCCCCGGCCGCCTTAACAGTAAAGAAAACTTTTGTCGAAAGATTCACTTGCGGCATGTAGGGCAGGAACAGCCGCATCGATACCCACTGACCATTGACGCCGTCTTCGCGGTAAACTGCGATCTGATTCGGCACCTGACTTTTGTTTGCGCACTCACGGCACCGCTGATCAAACTGCTGCGGAGAAAGACCGTTTAAGCTAAAGGATTCTCCAACGGCCGGGATGGACGCAACACGCGTTACGTAATCGCCTGGGCGCAGCAGACCATCGGTACCTCGGTATTCTGTGACTTCCAGTCCTGCGGCCCTGGAGATCACCGTGAACGGAACATCAAGCTGTTGAGTGCCGTTGGAGTTCTTTATGTCACGGTCCTGGGAATGATCCTCAACACAGGCCACGCGGAATCCGGCGACATAGGCTCGGTAGTCGGGGCGAGTATCTTCGCGAGAGGCAGCGCGGGTGTAACTAGCACTATTTACCCAGAAACCGCCGCGCAAGACACGCTGATCAACTGTGATGGTCTGCAATGGATCGCTACCACCGATTATTCGATCTGCGTACCCATCGCGACACCACTCCGACACATTCCCGTGCATGTCATACAAACCCCATGGGTTTGGCTCCTTCATACGCACTTCGTGAGCGTATTTCTCGCCGATTTCGTACGTATTTTTGTGGAACCAAGCATGATCACCCAGTTGCGATACATCATCGCCAAAGTTGTACGCGGTCGTGGTTCCTGCGCGGCAGGCATATTCCCATTGCGCCTCCGTCGGCAACGTGTACTTCCAACCTTGGGGCAACCGCCCTGATATGCGTTCGATTTCAGTCAGCTTCGTGCAGAACGCTTCCGCATCATCCCAGGAGATGTAGACCGCCGGAAAGGCTCCTCCCGCTTTGTAGCAGTCTGTATCGCCCTGATGATCGGCCCAAGGCGTTGGTCTCATGACGGCTGTCCACTGTCGCTGCGTGATTTCCGTTTCAGACATCCAGAAGCCTTTGGTGAGATTGACCTCGACTGGTCGACCACCTGGACCCGCAACACCGCCTTCATTCCCCTTGCGACCCGCCTCGCTCGCGGAGCTTCCCATCATGAATGTCCCCGACGGACACCAACGCAATCCCAACTCGGCACCCAATGAAATTGTGACAGTCCGCAAGTCGCCAGCGGTCTTACCGATCAGCGAATCGTCAATCTGACGCTCCATTCCCTCGCCGTTGATTCCACTCAGGTTTTGATTATTCGGCATCCCAGTCTGATCGCGTCGCCCGGATGTCAGTGGAACGATGATCCAATCTGGTTGATTATCACGCCGTTGCACAAACAGGGCAACGTGGCCCTCCCTGTCTTGCCTTGCACGAAGCTCTACCTGAAACGTTGCGGGATCAGTGACTTTTGCACCGGCGTCATCGCTTCCCGGCGTGGAGACCCATGTGATCAGGTCGCCCTGTTGCAACAAACCGTCTGTTCCAGAATACGACTCCACCTCCAAAGACTCGCCAGTTGCTTTCACGCGAATTGAAATCTCAGCGTGTTGCGCATCCATGGGCTGGTCGCCCAGCGTCACGATAACTCAATCCGAATCCTCACCAACGGGGTGCGCCCACAACGCAACTTTTCCGTCCTTGTCTTGTTGTGCCTTGACCGCCGATTGAAATGATTCAGGAGAATCAACCAACACACCTGAAGCGTCTCCTACCGTGTTTGAAACCCACGTGATGACGTCACCCGGCCGCAACAGATCATCGCTGCCGGTATAAGTTACAACTTCAACTCCGTCAGTGATGGCTCTCACAGTCACCGTCGGAGCCAATCCGCGCGCCGCAGCCGCCTGTGCAGTGACCGGCACGATGATCCAGTCTGGCTCGTCGTTGCCTCGCGTCATCCAAACCGCAATTCGTCCCTGGTTATCCTGCTTCTCGAAAGCCTGGATCTCCAATTCTTTGGGCGAGGTGACCTGGATTCCGGTCTCGTCACTGTCGGGCGTTGCGACCCAGGAGATGATATCGCCAGCCTGAAGCAGACCGTCAGTACCGTTGTAGGACAGGACCTCAAGACCTTGCCCTGACATCTTCACATCGAAGGGCAATCGCTGTTCCAACGCCATTGGTTGCTGACCAATTACCACATCTGACGCGGCAGCAACCGCAACAACCAGCAGCACAAGCGACACAGAAAAATATCGGCGAATCTTTATCATCAGGCACACCACTTTCAACGACACCTTGAGTCAGTTTCTCTGCGGATTTAAAGTGTGGAACTACAAACGCCCCCCTATGAACGCACCATCCACTGGCAGAGAATTCACACCGTCTTGTCACCATGACTCCGCCATGCATGTAATTCCCGTTTTGATCGATTGTGTGCCAAAAATAATGAAATTGGTCGAAAAGTAACGACCAATGGAACCCCCAACGCAACTGGTCCTGACACCTAACAGAATGCCCAGTATCGGTTTACGTCGATCCTAATGCACCTTGGGGGTACATCTTTTGACATACAAGTTGCCCGCATGTCAACGGAGCACGGCATTCATCAGATTCCAGTTTGTTGATGAAATTTTTTCTGATTCTTGTGGCACAGTTTTGAAGCGAAAGGGAATTGTGCAATGAGCAGCGGTGGTAAGCGCCCACCAGTACCATCCGTTGCCGGGCGTCGTCGGTTCTCAGGCTTCGGGCTGGTGCTTGAGTCTGGCGAGTCGGCGTTCGAGCCGTGTGCGGTCTCGTCGGGCGGCGGTTTGGCGTCGTTCTTCGTCTCGATACGTGCGGATGGATTCCGGG
>JBDNHJ010000217.1:0-9786 GCA_041688835.1 Fuerstiella sp. | reverse complement strand
CGAATCAGTCTTTTCGTGATGAAGCAAGATCACGCTGGCTGCACGGAAGTGTGCGAGTCGTGGCTGTTGTTAACGCACCGTTAAGGCGTGTGGCCGGTGAGAACATACCGTTCGACTTGAAGCCTGAAGCGCCAGCGAAGCGATGTTTTGTAAAGTTTCGCTGGCGTTTTAGGCTTCAACGGGGAAGCTCTTAACTGCCGATCGCCTGAGATTCAATGGCGCTCAAGGCTCCAGATCCATTCTGCCAATTGTGTTCTGCAAATGACATACCGACATCCTGATAGCCGATTCTCGAAAGCGTCGACCAGCGTACTCTGAGCCGCCAGCAATTTGTTCACGCACACGAATCACATCGGCACCACTTCGGAATCGAAAGGCGTCGATCGCTCAGCGCCCAGTGTGGTCGTCGAGCGTCCGCACCACGATCGTACGCATCAGGCGCGCCGCTGCGAAGTAACATGCTTCCCGGCCAAGTCGTGTATTTCGCATGCCAGTTGATGGCATGCCAATTGCGGCTGAATCATTCCTGAACTGAATTAGCACGCAACGAGAAGTCAGGTAGGCACTTCTGTTTCCTTCAATTTCTTCTTTGCCAGTCGCGTGATGTAAAACGTGACGCCAATCGTGGCCAGCAAGCCGACGCCCAGCAGTACCCAACGGGCCGTTGAAGCATCTTCGCCGCTAGCTGCCAACCCGGCGACGTGTCCCAGATAGACGTACAGCTACGTGCCGGGGGCCATTGCGATCCAACTGACCAACACGTACGGCCAGAAATTTACCTGCGTCAAGCCATACAATCGCTCCAAAAACAACCGGCCCCCAAATACCGAGCGTTTCGATCCATGCCTGCAACGACTCAGTCAGATCTTTGGTCGGCAGCGTTCGCATCGCCCACATCACGCTGCCCAGCATCACAGCGACGGACGTCCACGTGACGATTGATTGAGTCCGCTGGGTCATGATGCTAAATCCTGTTGAGTCTCGTAACGGCGGAACAATCCGCTGACGACCCGATTCTCGAACTCTGCGTATCTGCTGAGCGGGTCGTCCACGCGCATCGCGTTCAAACGTGAAGCAAATCATGTACCGCGCTCCGCAGCTGCGTTTCCGTCGCCGTCGGGCACTTCAAATCGGGCGGCGCGGCAGCATATCGACCGCCCAAGCAGTCGATCGACCAACCTTGGACATCTGCGGGACAAAACCGTTTGTCGAAGACGACGGCGCAACAATTGCATGACGAATCGCTGGAAATCACATCAAACAAGACGACTGAAAGAAGACGAAACAATGTTTAAGCCAATTCAAACGATCTCAGTCTTGTCTTCAATTGCGTTTGCGATACTCGTTGCAGGGTGTCAGCAGCAAACAGCGATCACCGGGCAAATTCAGGACGCGGTCCAAGGGGCGAATGCAGGCGATTCAAATGTCGCTGACGAAGCGACGGCGGTCCTCGCCGGTGGCTGCTTCTGGTGTGTCGAATCCGACTTTGACAAGTTGCCGGGCGTCACCGATGTTGTCTCCGGCTACAGCGGCGGCACCAACGCTAATCCCACCTATGAAAACTACGCTGATGGAGGGCACGTCGAAGTCGTGAAAGTGACCTACGACACGTCGCAGGTCACGTACGCGGGCCTAATCGAATGGCTGATCAAACACAGTGATCCGACCGACGGCAAGGGTTCCTTTGGCGATCGCGGTGCGGAGTATCGGCCCGTTGTCTACTACGAAAACGACGAACAGAAGGCAGCGGCTGAGAACGTGATTGCGGAAATCGAAATGATGAACGTTTATCGCAAGAAGCTGGCGATCGACGTCGAGAAACGTGCGAAGTTTTGGACGGCGGAAGATTATCAACAAGACTATGCCACGAACAGTCTGGTGAAGTACGACTACTACCGGCTGAAATCAGGGCGAGATGAGTTCATCAAGAAGTCTTGGGGCGATCGGGCAAAGAAACTCGAACTGCCTGAATCGATGCCCAGTGATGACGAGTCATCCGCAAACTCGCTAGCCAGTGCATCTTCCGACAACGGGAGCGGCGCTACGAAGACGGATGAATCGGAGAATCCATGGAAGGACTTTGAGAAGCCGTCACAAGCGAAACTCAAACAGGAGCTGACCGACATTCAATATCAAGTGACTCAGCGAGACGGAACAGAGCGACCGTATCGAAACAAATATTGGGACAACAAAAAAGCCGGTATCTATGTTGATCTGATTTCCGGCGAACCATTGTTTTTGTCGTCCGATAAATACGAATCGGGTACCGGCTGGCCTTCATTTGTGCGACCGCTGGACTCGAAGTTCATCACCTTGAAAAAGGACAACACGCTGTTCACGACGCGAACGGAAGTCCGTTCCAAAATCGGCGATTCGCATTTGGGTCACATCTTTGATGATGGACCACCGGACCGAGGAGGCAAACGCTGGTGTATGAATTCCGCCGCCTTGAAGTATGTTCCAAAAGAGAAAATGAAAGCCGAAGGTTACGGAGAATACATCTCCCTCGTCGAGTCACGAAAGCAATAAGAATGCGTATCGCTCTCCCACTCGATCATTGAACCCAAACGTCTCACTGCTCAGTGTTCGTCATCGTTTGGCGGACCAAATTCACTTTACTTTAATCGAGGAACACAGACCATGCCGCACGTGAAACCACTTGAAACTGCTGATGCAGCGAAAGATGCTCAATCGATCCTAAACGCCATCGAAGAAAAGTTTGGTCACTCGTTCAACATCTTCAGCACTGCCGCTCATCAGCCCGATGTGCTGGGCGGTATGACGCAAATCAACGATGGCATTCGCAACGATCTGCCGGAAAAGCTGCGTGAGTTGGCGTACTACAAATCCTCGCAAATCAACCAGTGCGACTATTGCTCGCACTATCACAAGCAGGCGGCCACCAAAGCCGGTGTCAGCGACGAGCAACTTGCGGCCATCGACGACTGCCAAAACAGCGATCTGTTTGACGATCAGGAAAAGGCAGTGCTGGCCTACGCTGAGCAATTGACCAAAGACTCAAACGTCGACGCCGCGACGGCCGCGAAGTTGAAGGAGTTTTTGAACGATAAACAAATGGTCAGTCTGGCCGGTGCTGTTGCTTTGGCAAACTTTACGAACCGTTTCAATCATGGATTGGATATCCAACTGCCATGAACGGAAACAAATTTGATCTGATCGTCATTGGCACCGGGCCGGCTGCGGGCACGATTGCGAAGAAAACGGCGGAAGACGGCAAGTCAGTCGCGGTCATTGAAGCCAACGGATATGGGGGAACCTGCGCCTTGCGTGGTTGCAATCCCAAAAAAGTCTATACCAACGCGGGGAATCTGGTCGACCAAGCTCGTCGCGCCAACGGAAAGCTCGCTTCGTTCAATGAGCCGACGATTGACTGGGCGCAGTTGTTAGCATTCAAACGCCAGTTTACCGAACCGATTGTCGAGAAGAGCGAAGCGTCTTTCCAGAAACGCGGAATCGAAACGTTTCACGGCACGGCAACATTTGCCGGACCGACGACGATCGAAGTGGACGGTCAACGACTCGAAGCCGAACGCATCTTTGTTGGCACCGGGGCGCGACCGGTTCCGCTTGAGATCGACGGCGAAGAACTCGTGACGCTCAGTGGCGATTTTCTTGAGCTGAGCGAAATGCCGAAACATGTGACCTTCATCGGTGGCGGCTACATCTCGATGGAGTTCGCTCATGTTGTTGCGAGGTCTGGCACCGAAGTTGTCGTCGTCGATCACAATGAACGACCGCTGAAACAGTTTGATCCGGATTTGGTCGAGCAGCTTGTTGAGTGGTCGGCGGGCGTGGGCATCAAGTTCATTCGCAAAGCCAGCGTGGTGGCCGTCGAACAGTCGGGCGATGGATCGCTGCAAGCAAGAGTCAAAGTCGACGGACAAGCAGAGCATCAAACGATCCGCACCGGTTTGGTCGTGCATGGAGCTGGTCGAGTACCGAACTTGAGCGAGTTAAACCTCGACGCTGGCAACGTTCAACACAGCAAGGGCGGGATAGCAGTGGATGAGTTCATGCGCAGTGTCTCAAATTCAAACGTATTTTGCGCTGGCGACTGCGCCGACCACGATCAGCCGATGCTGACGCCGGTTGCCAACGAACAGGCGCGGGCCGTTGTGAAGAATCTGTTCAATGACTCGCCTGAAAAGCTGCCCGACTACGGCGTTGTGCCGCAAGTTGTGTTCACGTCGCCCTGTCTGGCTGCGGTTGGAATGTCAGAACCGGAAGCGAAGGAACAAGGATTCAATGTCGAAGTGCGCGAGCAGAATACGTCGGCTTGGGCATCCGTCCGAAAGACCGGGCAAGAGTGCGCGGGCTATAAAATCGTCATCGACAAACAGACCGACCGCGTGTTAGGCGCGCACTTATTGGGGCCGGGAGCCGAAGAAGTCATCAACCTGTTTGCTCTCGCGATGAAGTTCGATCTGACCGCGACTGATCTCAAGTCAACATTGTTCGCCTACCCAACTTTCAGTGCCGATGTACGTCAGATGCTTTGACATGATGACCGGCTTCTCGATGAACGAACGAATAAAGGCTTGAACTATGGTATCTGAATCAAAAGAGCTGACACAATTTCTGGACGGTCTGAAGAAACGAAATCCGCACGAAGAAGAGTTTCATCAGGCTGTTGAAGAAGTCGCAACGTCGGTGATGCCGTGGTACCTCGACCACGAAAGGTATCGCAAGGCTCAGATTCTGGAACGAGCTACCGAACCCGATCGTATCGTGACGTTTCGTGTCTCTTGGCAGACCGACAACGGCGATGTCCGCGCCAATCGAGCGTGGCGGGTGCAGTTCAACCACTGCCTTGGCCCGTACAAAGGCGGATTGCGTTTTCACCCGTCGGTGACGCAAAGCGTGCTGAAGTTTCTTGGCTTTGAACAAATCTTCAAGAACAGCCTCACCGGCCTGCCGATGGGCGGAGCGAAAGGCGGATCGAATTTCAATCCAAAGGGAAAGAGCGATGACGAGGTGATGCGATTTTTCCAATCCATGATGACGGAACTGCATCGACACATCGGCGAAGACGTCGACGTCCCGGCCGGCGACATCGGAGTTGGTTCGCGAGAAATCAGTTATCTCTTCGGCCAATACATGCGATTGGAAAATCGCTGGACGGGCGTGCTGACCGGGAAAGGATGCTCGTTCGGCGGAAGTGCGGTCCGCACCGAGGCCACGGGCTACGGGTGCGTCTACTTCTGCGAACACATGCTGAATCAACATGACGAGGAAATCGAAGGCAAGACTATCGCGATCAGCGGCAGCGGAAACGTGGCTCTCTACGCAGCGGAAAAGGCTCTGCAGAAAGGCGCGAAGGTTGTCACGCTCAGCGATTCAGACGGTTTCGTTCACATCAAGGATGGAATAAACGAAGAGCAGCTTGAGTTCGTGCAGGACCTGAAAGAAAACCAACGAGGTCGCATCTCAGAGTTCGCGGATGAGTTCGATGGCGTCGAGTTTCACAAAGACGCTCGTCCGTGGGGAGTGAAATGCGATATCGCGATGCCCTGTGCGACACAAAATGAACTCCAGAAAGACGGCGCTAAGTCGCTGATTGACAACGGCGTGATGGCGGTTTGCGAAGGAGCCAACATGCCAATCACGGCTGATGCGGCTCATCTATTCCGCGACAAAGATGTCCTGCACGCTCCCGGCAAGGCATCTAACGCGGGTGGCGTCGCTGTAAGCGGGCTGGAGCAAACGCAAAACTCCATGCGTATCAGTTGGTCTCGCCACGAGGTGGACGAACGGCTGCAGAAGATCATGACCGACATTCACGCCCGCTGTGTTGAACACGGCGAGCAAGGCGGACGAGTCAACTACGTGGATGGTGCCAACATCGCCGGATTCAAAAAAGTGGCCGACGCAATGCTGGCCTATGGAGTCGTATAAATGAAAGCCTCTGACCTGTTCGTAAAATCGCTTGAGAATGAGGGCGTTGAATACATCTTTGGTATCCCCGGTGAAGAGAACCTCGATTTTCTCGACTCGTTGTCGCGCAGTTCGATCAAGCTCGTTTTGACTCGGCACGAACAGGCCGCAGGCTTCATGGCGGCGACGTACGGTCGGCTGACCGGCAAGGCGGGAGTCTGCCTGTCAACGCTCGGCCCCGGCGCGACGAACCTTGTGACTGCTGCGGCGCATGCGAATCTCGGTGCGATGCCGATGGTGATGCTGACCGGGCAGAAGCCAATCAAGACCAGCAAGCAGGGGCAATTTCAGATTGTCGATATCGTCGACATGATGCAGCCGCTGACGAAATACACCACGCAGATCGAAAGCGGTGATCGTATTCCGTCGAATGTACGAGAAGCATTTCGGAAAGCTCAGGAAGAACGCCCCGGCGCGGCTCATTTGGAATTGCCGGAAGACATCGCTCGGGAAAACTCCGACGTTCCGGTAATTGATCCGAGTTTCGCTCGAAGGCCAATTGCAGAAGACAAAGCGATTGCCCGTGCAGTGGAATTGATCACCAATGCGAAGCGTCCACTGCTGCTTGTCGGAGCCGGTGCGAATCGAAAAATGACGTGCAAAATGCTGCGGCAGTTCGTCGACAAGACGGGTGTCTGGTTCGTGACGACTCAGATGGGTAAGGGTGTCATCAACGAAGACCACGAACACTTTCTAGGCACTGCGGCGCTTTCAGCACATGACTTCGTTCATCGCGCCCTCGACGCGGCCGACGTGATCATCAATGTGGGGCACGATGTCGTCGAAAAGCCGCCGTTCTTTATGGAACCCGGCGGCCGAACCGTCATTCATGTCAATTTCACGTCAGCGGAAGTTGATCCCGTTTACTTTCCGCAAGTGGAAGTGATCGGCGATATCGCCAACAGCATCTGGCGAATCGGCGAGGCCCTTTCTGCCGACTGCCAGCGAGACTACGCCATCTTCGACAAGGCTCGCGCCGCGTTAAACGAACACATCGCGCGAGACGCAAAGGACGACCGCTTTCCCGTCTATCCGCAACGGCTGGTCGCTGATGTTCGGCGAGTCATGCAGGATAAGGGCATCATCGCTCTGGACAACGGCATCTACAAACTTTGGTTTGCGCGAAATTATCCCGCATACTCGCCCAACACGATTCTGCTCGACAATGCGTTGGCCACAATGGGTGCCGGACTCTCATCGGCGATGATGGCGGCAATGGTGCATCCCGATCGGCGGGTCATGGCGATCTGCGGCGATGGTGGCTTCATGATGAATTCGGCGGAGCTTGAAACGGCGGTTCGCCTGAACCTCAATTTGGTCGTGCTGTTGCTTCGTGATAATGCGTTCGGCATGATCAAGTGGAAGCAAGAGCACATGGGCTTCAAGGACTATGGACTCGACTTCGCCAACCCGAACTTTGTGAAGTACGCCGAAGTTTACGGTGCCAGCGGCCATCGCGTTGAATCGACCGAACAGTTCGTACCGATCGCGAACCGAGCCTTTGAAGCAGGAGGCGTACATTTGATCGAAGTTGCCGTGGACTATTCAGATAACAATCGCATTCTGAACCATGAAATCAAACAACTCAGCGAGAAGCTATGAATTGGGAAGAAGTCGAAGGGAACATGCTGGAAATGAAGGGCGAAATTCGAGAAGGCTGGGGGCATCTCACTGACGATGAGTGGACAGTTCTCAACGGAGAATTTGATCCGTTCGTGGGCAAGCTGAAGAAGAAGCTTGCTGCCGACAAGGATCTTGAAGAAGTTGAGATCGGCGGTGGCAAGAACAAGTAGTCCTGCCCCATCGCACCGACTCGTAGCGGAACTCGTCAAGAGTTTCGACTGCCCGTTCTGTGCTGTGTGTCGGGAATGAACTATGGTTCGTGCGATCCAGTCCCGGCAAGGACGACGGTTTGCCGCCGTTAAGGATTTCGTAGCGGAATTCGTCAAGAATTTCGACGCCTGCAGAACGCCCGTCGAAAGTCTTGACGACCAGTGCTTTCAACATGGCTTTTCGCTGCGTTTATCGAGAATTCGTTTAGTCGAGCAGTGAACGGAGTCTCGATTGTTTGTTTGCTTGGGTGGCGGCTTCTGGGGACCACGAATCGATTTTCGGTGGCGAGTCATGTCGATGCCGCCGACGATTGTGCGAACTTCTGCGGCGAAGTCGGCCGTCGAAATCGTTTCCATTTCTGTCCAGCGTTCGTTGGGTAACGCCACCAGCATTCCGTCGGTCGCTTCGGCGATTGCCGACGCGACGTAATCGTGCGACAGCAATTCGGCTTCTTGGCGACCATGCTCAGCTGCGATCGCTGCTTTCATGACGGCGAATGCGTTGTACGCCATCAGCGCCGACGCGAAACAGAACATCGCCGCTTTGGGATAACACAACGGTTTGATTTCGCAGTTCATCGCCACCGTCATGTGTCCAAATGCTGACTTCGATTTTCCATCGCGTTCGGTAGAGTTCTGAAATTGCAATGGCATCCGCATCTTTACGCGGCAAGTTGGTCAGCAGCACCACTTCGACTTCTTTGTCGCGAGTCGGCGTCTTCCATGGGGAAGAAATCGCTGACGGCGTTGAACCTGAGATCGTGGACCACCAGCGACTGACCGGGCAACGGTGCCGCCGTGCTGGTTCGCGTCTCTTTCAAGCGATATTCGGTGCCGGCCAGCCAGTTTCCATCGAGTATTCGGGAGCTGTCGCTAGGCAGATCGTTGTGGGCCACGTTGCCGACGGCTTTGCAGATTTCCACGGCCTGCTGATACGAGTGACGAACGAGTTGCTGCACAACAGGAAGCTCGACACGCTGCAGTTTCTCATACACCGCCGTGACAGAAACGCCAAGCTGGTCCTTCATCTTCTTGTAACCGGCGTTCACACTGCGATGCTTGCCGAGCACCACGCCGGAAACCAACACCGCCTAATCAGAGAACAACAGCGAGCGATGATACTGTTCGTCAGCATGCTCGCTGAACAACCGATTAATGGTATTCGAATCGAGCATCCGACGCAGTACCATCTGAGTCACTGTGGCGAAGGGACGTTCAGTTGCAAAGCGAAGAAACATGGGATCTTTGAAAAACGAAGCTAACATGACGGCCCTCCTTGGCAAAGAAAAATTGGAATGGCACCTTCTTCGCTAATCTGGGAGATTTTGGATAGATCGGTTCATGTTGAACGCACTGGTCATCAAGACTTTCGTGCGATTCCTGAGCGTCCGGGTGCGCGGATCGAAACTTCCAACGAACCTGAATGTTCGTTGCGATGTAAGTTGTTTATTTGTATTAAGTTGCGATTCAGCCACGGCAGTGGCGGCAGACTTTTGCCTGTGACGGGAGCACCAAGACCGGGCTGCTCAAATTGCTCAAGCCCCGAATAAGGCGACAGAAAACACACACACACTGCTATCGCCCCATCCGGGGCTTTGACGCGATGATTTGATGGCAAACCGTCGGCTGTCGTCGACGGCAAAAGTCTGTCGTCCCTGCCGGGACTGAATCGCACCAACCAAAGCTCATTCCCGACACACAGCACGGAACGGGGATACGAAACTCTTGACGAGTTCCGCTGCGGGTGATCCCCGCTACGCCACTTCAACACGATCGAACGGACGGTTCCCGATCCCAGATGCGGTGCTTCTTCGCCGCCGCGATGAATTTGTCCAGCTTCGCGTTCGACACATTCACAACACCTTCGTCTGCGTTGAGATCAACGGACGCCTTTTCGAACAGCGCAGTCGCCGCTTCCGTATAGCCGATGACCCAGCATCCGAGTGCGAATCTTTGCCTGTTCGCACTTGCCCAATTCGAACGCGAAACCACCGACGAT
>JBDNHJ010000216.1:0-2270 GCA_041688835.1 Fuerstiella sp. | reverse complement strand
ATGGATCGTTAAGTCGGGATAACGCCGAATCGGGCTGGTGAAGTGGCAGTAGTGATCTTCGTTCAATGCGTAGTGACTGAATTCTTCCGGACTGTATTCCGCTTGTTTCATCGCGCGCAACAACGCGAAATTCACCGCTCGTTCTTCGGGCTTTCCGGCCACACTGTTGATCACCGCCTGGATCTCTTTACGACTTTGGAATTTATCCAATTCATATCCCAGCCCCGCGCAAAATTCCTGAAAGCCTTTCAGCCGTAGTTCATCGGGCGTTCCATGTGTTCGACGCAGAAACGGGATATCTTTGGCCGTCAGAATCTGAGCCACCGCTATGTTCCCCGCCAACATAAATTCTTCGACGATTTCATGGCTTTCGTCATGATGGCGTTCGTGAGCTCCCGTGATATTGCCATCGTTGTCGAAATCGATTTCCACTTCCGGAATGCCCATCTGCAGGGCTCCATCGGCAAACCGAATTCGTCGCAGCAGCATCGCCAGTTCGTGCATCCTGAGCACCAGCTGAACAACCTTGGTATTCACCTTGTTGCGATAATTGCCCGGAGCATTCACCAGCGGCATCACTTCTTCATAAGCGAATCGCTTTGACACCTTGATCACCGTATTCGCAACCTCAGCCCCCTGCGGAAACCCTTTGTCATCGAATTCGATAAACACCGACTTTGTATATCGGACCTGCCCCTCCTGAAGACTGGCCAAGCCGTTGCTGATCACTTCGGGCAGCATCGGAATCACATGTCGTGGCAGGTACGTGCTGGTGCCGCGTTCGATGGCAGATTTATCGAGAGCTCCACCCACAGGCACAAAGTGGGCCACATCGGCGATATGGACGCCCAACTGCCAGTGTCCGCGTTTGTCTCGACGCAGTGAAATCGCGTCGTCGAAGTCGCGAGCCGACGCCGGGTCAATCGTGACGATCGTTTCTTTGGTCAGGTCCAGACGATCACCGAAATCCGTTTCGTCAAACATCTCCGCCTGATGCCGCGCGTCTTCCAGCACGTCAGCGCTGAATTCGTGAGGAATCCCTAGACCATGCACCACGCTCAAGGTGTCGACGCCCGGATCGCCGCGTTTGCCGAGCACTTCGGTCAGCACGGCTTCGCCCACGCGACTGGCCGAAGGAAAGCGGAGCATTTCGATGACGACTTTATCGTCCGGTTGAGCTCCCTTGGCACCGGGATCGCCGACGTGAATGTCGGCCTGAAACGCGGTCCCGTCCACGCGGACGAACGCCTGCCCGTCGACTTCCAGATAGGTGCCGACGAAGATATTGCTGGAACGTTCTAGCACTTTTTCGATGCGACCACAGCGTTGCCCGCCACCTCGCCGCTGACTGGTCAATCGCACCAGCACTTCGTCGCCCGATTGTGCGTCTCGCAAATCGCGTTCAGAAATATAGACATCGTGAGCTTTCCGATCGGACCCATCGGCCGGACGATCGTTCGGAATCACAAAACCAGCGCCGCTGCTGATCTTTTTGACCACGCCGGTCACGAATCCATCGCTGGCCTTCAGTTGAAGTCGGCCGTTTTTTCCTTCTCGAACTTTGCCAGCCGCCAACAGCGATTCGATGACGCCGCGGAACTTCGACATGTCTTTCTTGGTGACTCGCAATTTTTTGGCGATGGCACCGCTCTCGATGGGCTTGTACTTGGGGCCCGACAGGTGTTCGATGATTTGGTCTTCTAATTGACTCAAGGTGTTTCCTCCGAGCGATGTTCGCTCAGTTGTGCCATCTTCCGAATTGGGGCGATGGCCGTGTGAAAATTGGTAACATTTCGGGCGCCTGAAGTGATTCCAGTCTCCAGCCGTTTTGGCGCTAACCACGGCTGTTCGGGTCCGTGGCTAGCGCCAAAACGGCTGGTTTTCTGTCGTCTGCTGCATTCGGCTGAAGTGCTACGAAAATTGTTCGCGATCACCGCGAACGGAGATGATATCGCTCGGATGAACGAATTGCGTAAATTCAGAGCAATCTCAGGCTGGTCCAAATCATGAACACACAGGGATTTGCTGCTGGCTGGTGGTTGAACCGCCATTCTGAAGGGTAACTGCCACGCGCCGGAACAGAAAGTCATCGGCGAAAAGAGATGTGTCCGGGCAAAACAGAGCCGGGATCTCACAGGTACCTTATGTCACACAGACACCCCGTGCCGAATAAGGTTCGCGAAAATTCGTAGGTCACGCTCCTGCGTGACGACCGGGGTACACCTCGGACAGCATTGCCGGTCGGATTTTCCAACAACCGCAACCGCGAT
>JBDNHJ010000215.1:0-2504 GCA_041688835.1 Fuerstiella sp. | reverse complement strand
TCATCATCGAAATGAACGTCCCCAGCTACCGAGTGGAAACCGCGAAGAACACCAAAACGCAGCCTTCAAAGTAGCCGACTTCCCAAAACCAGACCGGAATTCTAGTTGTCGCTAAACCGAACGACTAATTGTCGCCGAACAAGTACCCCCGGCGAGATTCGAACTCACGACCTTCGGATTAGGAATCCGATGCTCTATCCAGCTGAGCTACGAGGGCTTGTGATGGTTTGACTGACGAAGTGGAATTCTGTCCACATTCCGATTTTGGTTTGGTGCAGAAATGGTACGTTTGGAAGACTCGAATGACTGCCAGACCGGTTCCGCAATGTCGTTCTTTTCGGAAATTACATGATACCCTATCGGAATTGTGCTGAGAACTCGCCAACGAAAGCGACTTCGAGCACTGTTTTGGGCTGTGGAACGAGATCTGGTACTCAATGCTTCGCTGCTGGAAGCATTGCGGGAAGTTCGGCTGCCGGAATGAGCTGCAGCGAACAGGAATCGGCAAGTCATCAGACGAGTCGCCGCGATTTCATCTGGTCGATCAGTTGATTTCTTGCCGCCGCATCGATCGCAATTTGTTAGCCGACTTATGAAATCGTGTGTGATGAGCCACAGCAATTGGTGTTTCGAAGTGGGGTTGTGTGGACTCCCGAACCTCCACCAAGCCGCAGGAATCCGAAACGGCGACGCACCATTGAAGCATGCGTGTTTTCTGAATCAAATGCCGCAGTTCACGGTCGCCTGTGGCAAGCGATACATGATTTTGCGTGGATGAATTTCGGTTCCGAGCAATTCTTGATTGAACGATAGCTGGCTTCAGAAGACGACATCGCTGAGGTCGTCGGACACGGGGTACGTGAGTTTCATGTCTTGCATGGTGTTTACGATCGTGCGCATGATGGCCAGATTGCGGTACCATTTTTGATCGGCTGGGATCAGGTGCCATGGGGCGTGGTCGGTTGTGCATTCATTCAACATGTCCTGAAACGCCAGTTGATAATCATCCCACTGTTTGCGTTTGTCGAGGTCTCCGCGATCGAATTTCCAATGCTTGTCGGGTTCGTTCAAGCGATCCTGAAAACGCTCCTTCTGTTCTTCCTTCGATATGTGTAGGAAGAACTTTAAGATGGTGGTACCCGAATCCACCAGATGCTTTTCGAACTGATTGATGACTTCATACCGAGGCCGCCAAACGCTTTCCGGCACGATCTTATCAACGCGAACAATCAACACGTCTTCGTAGTGAGACCGATTGAAAATTCGAATCATGCCTTTGCCTGGAATGGCGTTGTGAATCCGCCACAAAAAATCACGATCCAGTTCTTCGCTGGACGGCTTCTTAAAACTGGTGACGCGCACGCCCTGCGGATTCACGCCTTTAAAGGTATGACGGATAGTGCCATCTTTGCCGCCAGCGTCCATGGCCTGCAGCACGATTAGGACTTTGCGTTTGCCTTCTGCATACAGGGCAGTCTGTAATCGGATGAGTTCATCACGCAGTTTGAAAAATTCCGTCTCCGCTTTGTCTCGATCATCATGAAACGTCTTGCCACTGCTGGTCATGTCCGCCAGTTGAATGGGCGTTCCCGGCTGCAGTTGATGTGTGTTCGGCATCAGTGCGAAACTTCTGTTTGAAGAAAAAATGAAAACGAATGGTGTGACCACAGCGTCGCCGCTATAGCTGGATCGTACTATCCAAGCGGTCGAAAGCCTATCGTGACTTGCCGGTGCCAGAACAGTCGGGTGGTCATGATTCCTATTTCCTATTTCACCTGCCGTTGCTCCGCAACTCAGATCTGAACAACGATTGTCTAACAGGCCAGAGTCAAAGACCACCCATTGAATTGCCCCCATGAGTCTTACCGAGCATTTAGCGACGATCCTGAATCCGCCGCGACGTTACCCGTCGATTCTGCCCGCCGTCACCTTCAACCAGACGTGCGAAGACTTTGAGGTGGAAGAACTGCCCGCCTATCTGCCAGACGGTGATGGCGAGCATCTGTATCTGTGGATCGAGAAGCGTGATTTGCCAGCCGCCGAACTGCTGTCTCGCCTGGCCCGATCGCTGCAGGTTTCATCGCGAGACATCGGAGTTGCCGGTCAGAAAGATCGACGTGCTGTCACGCGTCAATTCGTGTCTGTCCCCAGAACGGCGGAATCATCGCTGAGCAAAATTGACGATGATCGCATCCGCATTCTGTCCGTTTCGGCTCACGGCAATAAACTGCGCACCGGTCACCTGAACGGAAACCGCTTCAGCATTGTGCTGCGTTCGAAATCCGGTGAACCATTCCAAACATCCCAAGCAGACGCCGTCGCTGAACGACTGCAGCTGTTGGCCACTCAGGGATTTCCAAACTATTTTGGGCCCCAGAGGTTTGGGCACGACGGTCGATCGGCGATCGACGGAATGGCTTTCGTCAAGGGGCAGCTTTCCGTCAAACAATGGAAGTTTCAACAGCGACATTTTATGATCAAGATGGTGGCCAGTGCCGCGCAAT
>JBDNHJ010000214.1:0-16329 GCA_041688835.1 Fuerstiella sp. | reverse complement strand
CCGAGCGATCTTGCCTCCGCAGCCGACCAGCGCCTGCGGCAACGCTCATCCAGATCCTGAACGATGGCGACAGACTTCTCACGAATCCATTCGACTAGACTGGCTTCCGGCATAGCCGAAAGTATCGCAACGCTCACTACAGTCAGACAATACCAATCCGGTAGTTAATTGTTTTGCAGCGCCTAAGCCTACTCAAACAACAAAACGACAAACACAGCATCGCAATGCGACGAAGAATCGCCGGATGGAACCTTGACTACTTGGCGCAAGTACTTGGTATACCAAAGCTTTAGTCTGCGTTGGCCGTGGGCTGGGCGCAGCCAGTAGCAGCGCAACCTGCCGCCCGGCAGCTCAGACTTCGTAACCGACAGATCCCGCAGCCTGTGTTCGACCGGGCGCTACGCCGCTTTGCGATAGTTGTAATTCAGCACTCCGCCCAGTCGCTCACGACACTCAATCTTTCCGGCAACAGCGCCGACTGCGTCGCCGGGTTCAATGATCTCTGTCAGACGCCGATGCCGCCAGTCGCACAAGACGACAAAAAGAACTTGCCTAGCTTGCAGAATGAAGTTCATGGATCACAAGTTGCTGAAGTGCGATGTGCAATTCAACATCCGGGCCTTTTGAATTGATCATGCTTTATGCAGGCGAACGACCAACAGCGCACCATAGAAATCTATTCGGCGCGTCCGCAGTGGTCGATCACCTGTAGCATAGCGTCGACCATGGCCGGGCCGGATGCCGCCGTAAACGGAAACTGGTTGCAGTACTTTGGTGACTGATAACCCGCGTAACTGCTGGCGTCGATGTCGTGGGCATCCGGCAGGTAGCCGATGCGGCCATTTGCGTAGCAGGCAATCATCAGGTTGCGTGTGCCGGCCCGTTTTCGGACGTCGACGGCGAACGGTGAAAAGAATTCGGCGCTGTTGGCGACAATTGTCAGCGGTCCGATTCGCAGTGCTTGGACTTCGGTTTCCAGAACTTCCGGTCGCGAAACCAGATCCCGTTGCATTCGTTCAGTCCATTCGGTTTGAAACCGACACATGGCTCGTACCGCTTTTTCTTCGTCGCCGCCGTGCCGAGTCACCATGTCGTCTGGTCGATTGGTCATGCTCCGGCCGATGGTGTTTCTCCAGTCGGTGAAGTCAGACTGTTTCAGTCGCCGCAAGGCTTCGTTGCGATCGCGGTCGATTTCTTTCTGCAGCCAGCGTCGAGTCGGCAGAGAGGCTGTTGTGCTGTCCGAAGTGACCAACTCGGTCGACGACGGTGTTGCCGATTGCAGCACTTCAATGGCCGCACCGGCCAGCTTTTCGGCGGGCTGATGTTCGCGGTCGAGTGTCTGGAATTCACGCAGAAAATTGGTGTCCCCGCAAGCTCCCTGAATGTAAATCGCCGTCGCACCAGGAAAACGATGTTCGAGCAAATCGCAGATGCGGCCGGGGACGTCGCGGCTGACATCCCACGGCCGCAGTTCTGTGCTAACCGTCGGATGCGCCCCAAAATTCACGATCACGGAAAGCGGACTGCCATCCGCGCGTTCCAGCATTGCCGCAGTCAGCGTGGAATCAACCACACCTTCGGGTCGAGTCCGGTTGAATGAAAGGCTGTCCACGGTTGTCGTACCACAGCGAATCCTGGCTTCGCAACGACTTTCCCACGCTCGAACCGCAGCGGCTGCCGCTGCTTCTGCCGCCCAGTCTTCGTAGTCGCGATTGCATTCTCCTACTCCCAGCAGTCCGCCCGCAGCGGGAGCGTTGTGGCTGTGGGAACAGGTGATCATGATGGCAGATTCAGGGACGCTGGTTTGCTCGGTGATCATGCGGCGAGTTATATTGGTGAATCGCTCATCGATCACCATCAGATCAACTGCTAACAGAATCGCCGTCCCGTGACTGCCTTCACAGGCAACCGCCGTGGCGTGCAGGTCGTCGTGAATCCGTTGCCAGCGCCGCTGAATATAATAGCCCCAACCTGTGAGCTCAACGTCCTGCGGCGGGTTAATCTTTGCTTGCGCAGTGCCAGCCAGTAACATGTATGTTAACCTCTCTGTTTTTGATGGAAGCCCACCATGAAGATATCGAAAATCGAAGCGATCCCCGTTCGCATTCCGCTCAAACCCGAACGCCGCATGATCTCTGCACTGGGGCGGCATGACGAATCACAGTTTGTTTTGGTCCGGTTGACAACCGACGACGGGATCGAGGGTGTTGGCGAAGCCACTGTCACGCCTTGCTGGAGTGGCGAAACGGTTTGGGGGGCGACCGCAATCATCCAGAATCTGCTGGGACCCGTTGTCGAAGACTGCGATCCGCAGGACATCAACACCATCAATCAGCGAATGGATGCTGTGGCCGTCGACAACTGGTTCGCAAAGTCAGCGATCGAAATGGCATGTTGGGACGTCGTGGGCCGATCGCTGCGTAAACCGGTCTACGATCTGCTTGGGGGAGCTGTTCGCCCGCTGACGATTCGCAATCGCTTCTCGCTGGGAGCTTATTCACCGGACGTCGCGGCGGAACGAGCGGCTGTACTTGTGGCCACGGGATTCACAACCATCAAGGTAAAAGTCGGCACCGGCGACGATGAAGACGTGGCGCGCGTTCAGGCCGTCAGAGCCGCCATCGGTCAGAACGTTGAATTGACGATCGATGCCAACGCCGGCTGGTCCGATGCGTCGGCGCGCGCGTGCTTGGCGCGCATGCAGGACTGCAACGTCGCCTTGGTAGAACAGCCGCTGGCCCGTGGCGACTACGCGAACTTAAAAAAGCTGCGAGCCGATCTGCGAATTCGCATTCTGGCGGACGAAAGCTGTTTCGATGAAATTCAGTTGCGCGAGTTGATTTTGCAGGAGTGCTGCGACGCGGTCACGTTGTATCCCGGCAAACAAGGTGGCTTACAAAAAGCGTCCGATATGTCAAAGCTGGCCGAACAGCACGGCATTCCCTGCACCATCGGATCGAACCTCGAATGGGACGTCGGCGCTTCCGCAATGATGCACTTTGTTGTGGCCAATGCCAACGTTCAAATCGAATCCATCCCCGGTGACTGCCTCGGCCCTTCGTATCACGAATTTTCGATCGTCAAAGAGCCATTAGAAATTCAGGGCCCGTTCACGACGCTGTCAGATCGACCGGGGTTAGGCGTCGACGTGGACTGGGAACGTGTCAACGAAAATCGGTTTGTGGTGTAGTGAGAGAAGCACGCCAGAAGTCGGGCCGCTTCCCAGTTTACGGTGTATCAGTGCATGAGTCGCACCAATACGCCGCTGCCGTCACGCTGATGCAGACGGGACATCAGCTCCCGGCCGTCCGAGTTTCGGATCGTGGGCGAGTTACGGACTTGGAACAGTCAACGACAACCTGCCCGCGTTCGTCGTCTTGTTGTCCAAGCGCAGTGCGGCTCGCCCGGCAGACCCGCCTTACGCTCGGTTGTGGGGTTCCGGACTTCTTCCGTCGAGTCATCAGGGCGTCGCCTTTCGGTCCGGCGGCGAACCGGTTCTGTACCTGGCGAACACTCCCGGCATCAATCGGCAAACGCGACGGGATCAAATGGATGTGCTTGCGGCTTCGAATACGCGGCGCGCTGAAATTGTGCGTGACCCGGAAATTGCGGCGCGGATCACGCAGTATGAAATGGCGTTTCGAATGCAGACGTCCGTCCCCGATCTGGTCGATATGAACGATGAGACCGAAGCCACTTTCGACGCCTACGGTGCGCAGTCACGGCAGCCCGGTACGTTCGCGCATCATTGTCTGCTGGCACGCCGAATGGCTGAACGCGGAGTCCGCTTTATTCAGCTTGACCATCGCGGCTGGGATCAGCACTACAATCTTCCCCGCGACCTGCGTTTGCAGGCACGTGACGTCGATCAACCGGCTGCTGCACTCATCCAAGATCTAAAGCAACGCGGGTTGCTTGACGAAACGCTTGTCGTCTGGGGTGAAGAATTTGGTCGCACCACATACAGCCAAGGCAAACTGGAACGCAACAACTCACCTATCGATTCCAAGGACGTGACTTCCGTCTGGCGGACGTTCATGGTGAGGTGGTTGACGCAATTCTGGCCTGAGTACTTCTGTGTCCACCTGTGTCCACCTGTGTCCACCTGTGATATCTGTGGTAAAAAACGAACATGCACTGTCGGCTAAGATTTGACCAGTTGAAGCCTGAAGCGCCAGCGAAGCCCAAATCTTGTTCGGCTTCGCTGGCGTTTCAACCTTCAACCTTCAGGCTTTCGGTCAAATGATATATTCTCACTGGCCGCACGCCTTCGTCCGAAGCTGAAATTCGAAAGTCAAGCCGGGCCCTGCGAAATCGAGGACGACATTCATCCGTCCGATTGGTAGTTCCAACGTTTGCAGGATACGATTACGGGCTCCGCTATTGCACGTCCCACCGTTATCAACAACCACCGCTTTCCCGCTAGGACTCAGCCATGAATTCTCCCGTCTCGCCATCCACTGACGTCAACCGACGATCTTTTCTGCAGGACGCAGATCTGTATTCGATTCCGTTCGCCGGTTAAGCCGTCTTTCACCTCGTGGATTCAGGAGTTTTGAAAAATGTCGATGTACGTCCGAAGTCGTTACCTGTTCATCATCATCCTTACGTGTTGTTTGGCGGTTCGCGCTCGAGCCGACGATAAAACGTCAGACGCACGCGTGTTTCGCGCCGGAGCGGCGGCGGTGGATATCACGCCGACGCAGTTTCCCGTCATTGTGAATGGCAACTTTAATGAAGTGCAGGCCGAACGGGCGCATGATCGGCTGATGTCGCGCGCGGTGGTGCTGGACGATGGGCAGATGCGACTGGCGATTGTCGTTGTGGACAGCCTGATGATTCCACGTGAGTTACTGGATGTTGCAAAACAGATGGCTCATGAGTCGACCAAAATTCCGACGGAACGCATCCTGATTTCGGCCACGCATACGCATTCGGCACCATCAGCGATGGCCTGTCTGGGAAGCCGCGCCGACACCGAGTATCAGCAGTTTCTGGTGGATCAAATCGCGAAAAGTATTCATCAGGCCGCCGATCATCTGACCGTGGCAAAAGTCGGCTGGACGGTGGTGCAGGATGATCAGCACAATCACTGTCGCCGCTGGATTTATCGGCCGGATCGCATGGCCGCCGATCCGTTTGGAGACCGCAACGTCCGAGCGCACATGCATCCGGGACATCAGAGTTCCAACCATATCGCTCCGTCCGGCCCGGCGGATGTCGGCTTGTCGCTGCTGTCTGTCCAAGCGGAAGATGGTCGACCACTGGCGGTGCTGGCAAATTACGCGATGCATTATTACGGATCGACGGCGGTCTCCGCTGATTTCTGCGGCCGCTTTGGCGACCAGTTGGCAGAATTGATCGGCGTCACATCTGACGCGTCGCCATCCGACGCGTCAACATTTGTGGGCATGATGTCTCAAGGCACCAGCGGCGACAGCATGTGGATGGACTATGGAGCACCGGCTGCGAAACGCGATCTGGATGAATATACTCTGGCCGTTGCGCGGGTCGCTCATGAAGCCTATCAGACCATTCAATATCAACCGTGGGTTTCGCTGGGAATGGCTGAGACGACATTAAAAATTCGTCGCCGCGTTCCGGACCAGCAGCGGTTGGCGTGGGCAAAGTCGGTACTGGATGAGATCGGTGAACGGTTGCCTAAGTCGCGACCGGAAATCTATGCACGTGAGGCGATGTATCTGCACGACACACCGGAAGTGGAACTCAAGTTGCAGGCCGTGCGTATCGGCGAACTGGGCATCACCGCGATTCCCAATGAAGTGTACGGCATCACCGGGCTTAAACTGAAAGTGCAAAGCCCGCTGCAGCCCACGTTCAATATCGAACTCGCCAACGGCGCGGAAGGCTACATCCCACCGCCCGAACAACACGCGCTGGGCGGATACACGACCTGGCCCGCTCGAACGGCGGCACTGGAACTTCAGGCCGAACCGCAGATCGTGGAAACGCTGCTGAGTCTACTCGAAAAAGTTGCTGACCGCCCACGCCGCAAACACGCCATTCCAATAACCTCGTACGCGAAAGCGGTCGTGGCTTCGAAACCGGTTTCTTACTGGCGATTTCACGAATTTTCCGGGCCCCGCGCGACCGACATCAACGATCGCCATCACGGTGTTTATGAAGATGGAGTCGCGTTCTATTTGCCGGGCGTCGCGGACAGTTCATCGGGTTCGGACACCGTACAGAATCGAGCTGCTCATTTTGCCGGTGGCCGCATGCATGCGACGGTCGAAGATTTGGGTGAAACGTATTCCACCGAATTGTGGTTTTGGAACGGGTTGCCACACGACGCGCGCGCCGTGACGGGCTACGTCTTTTCGCGCGGCGCACCCGGTTCACAGGACGCGGCGGGAGACCATCTGGGAATCGGCGGCACGGACCAGCAATCTATGAGTGCCGGAAAGCTGATTTTCTTCAACGGCAATCAGAAGAATGAACTGCTGATCGGTGCAACTCAACTGCAACCAAAGACTTGGAACCACGTGGTGCTGGTTCGAGACGCCGCGAAGGTTGCCGTTTATCTGAACGGAAACACGACGCCGGAAATCAGCGGTGAAGTGAGCGTCACGCGTCCCGAAGAAATGGCCGAACTGTTTGTCGGCGGACGCAACGATGGCTTCGCTCCGTTTGAGGGAAAAGTGTCAGACGTGGCTGTCTATGACCGTGTGCTTTCAGCGGATGAGATCGCCGCGCATTTTCTGGCTTCAGGTTTGACGGTACCGGAACCGCAACCCGATGATCCACCACTGTCGCCCGCGGATTCGATGGCTGCAACGTTGGTGCGAGATGGTTACGAAATCCAACTGGTGGCGGCGGAACCTTTGGTCAAAGATCCCGTGGCTATTGCCTGGGGAACCGACGGGCGCCTGTGGGTGGCCGAGATGGCTGACTATCCTTTGGGCATTGATGGTGAAGGCCAGCCCGGTGGCCGCATTCGGTTTCTTGAAGACACCAACGACGACGGCAACTACGATCGATCGACGTTGTTTTTAGATGGCCTGCGGTTTCCCACCGGACTGATGCCATGGCGCAACGGGATTCTGATCACCGCCGCGCCGGAAATCCTGTTTGCCGAAGATACGGACGGTGATGGCAAGGCAGACCGCACTGAAGTTCTGTTCGCCGGGTTCCAGGAAGGCAATCAGCAACTGCGCGTGAATGGATTGCGCTGGGGATTGGACAACTGGATCTACTGCGCCAGCGGCGCTCATCATGGCGGATACGGCGCGGACCGTCGTCTGCGAGCGATTCGCACGGGCAGAGAAACAGAACTGGGAAGTCGGGATTTCCGGTTTCGTCCCGACAGTCTGGACATGGATCCGCAAAGTGGACCATCGCAGTTCGGGCGAAATCGCGACGACTGGGGGAACTGGTTCGGTCAGCAGAACAGCCATCCGTTGTGGCACTTCGTGCTTCAGGATCACTATCTGCGGCGCAACCCACATTTCGCTCCGCCCGATCCGCGAAAACAGCTTTTGGTGCCCGGAAATCCGAAAGTGTATCCGGCCAAGAGTCCCCAGAAACGGTTTCACAGCTTCGAACAATCGGGACGATTCACGTCCGCGTGTTCAGCGATGATTTATCGCGACGAGTTGTTGTTTCCTCGAACAGACGCGACGCAACACGCGTTCACCTGCGAACCGTTTCATAATCTGGTGCAGCACAACATCATCGTCGAAGACGGCGTCAGCTTCACATCGCATCGTGATCCAGCGGAACCAGACACAGACTTCTTTGCGTCGAAAGATCGCTGGTGTCGACCGGTGATGGCACAAACGGGACCGGACGGCGCGCTGTGGATTGTCGACATGTACCGCTACATGATCGAACATCCACAGTGGCTGACACCGGAAGGCCGCGAAGAACTGAAACCATTTTATCGCGCCGGCGATGACAAAGGACGCATCTATCGAATTGTTACCAAGGGACAAAAGCCGCGACGCATTCGAAATCTGGCGGAATTGAACACCACAGATCTGGTCGCCGCATTGGACAGCCCCAACGGACCTCAACGCGACACGGCCAGCCAACTTCTGCAGTGGCGCAGCGACTCAGCAGCCGTGCCGCCGCTGGAAGACCTGGCAACAAACTCTCAGAATCCACTGGCTCGATTGCAGGCCCTGTGTACGCTGGAAGGGCTTGATCAGATTTCGCTGTCACTTGTCCAGCAGGCGTTGACCGATAAGCATTCCGGAATCAGACGACACGCGATTCGTCTTGCCGAAAAACAGCCTGAACCGATCGCGGCGGCGCTGGAACTTGTCAACGATCCGGACGCGAAAGTACGACTGCAACTGGCCTCCACACTGGGTCAATGGCCGGGTCAGCCGAGTGCGTCGGCGCTGGCTCGACTGGCAATCAGCGCTGCGGCTGATCCGTATCTGGCCGCAGCCGTCAACAGTTCTATTCATCCGCGTAATCTCGCCGACATCCTAACGAGCACTTTGGCAAAACAGGAAAACTCGGCAGCACGGCAACTGATCGGTCAATTGTTGGCTCTGTCCGTGGCCTTCGATACGCACTCGGCCACACTGGACGGACTAGAAGCCATCATGGATGTTAATCGCGTGGATGATCTGCAATGGCAATACGAAACGGTATCCGGACTGCTGGATGCTTTGCAGCGACGTGGTTCGTCTGTTGAAGAATTGGTTCGCGATCAAGGTGATCGAGGGCAGAAAGCGCAACGTCAAATCGCGGCACTGATCGATGACGCTCGCCGCCAGACATTGAACACCGAATCGAATGATCTGCTGCGCGTCGCAGCCGTGCGATTGCTGGGTCGAGTCACGGACACACGGCTAGGCGACATCCAGCAACTGGCCACGCTGTTGACGCCGCAGACGTCTCCGACTCTACAGGCTTCGGTCGTCCGCCATCTGGGAACTTTGTCAGACGCGACGATCAGCGAGGTACTTCTGGACGGCTGGCCGAGTCACGGGCCTGTTGTTCGCGGGGAAATCCTGAGCGTGCTTTCTACGCGAGTCCACTGGCTGAATCAGCTTCTGGATTCCATCGAAAGCGGTCACGTGGCCCGCGCAGACATCGACGCGGCCACTCGCCAGGCGCTGTCCGTGTACAGAGACAAAGCGGTGCAGGCTCGCATCGTCGCACTGTTGGCGGATGCCAGCAGCACGGATCGCCGCCAGGTGTTGCTCGATCATCAGCCTGTCCTGAATCTGAATGGTTCACCGGTTCGCGGCAAGGAAATTTTCAACAAGCAGTGTTCCACGTGTCATAAACTGGACAACGTGGGCTTCGACATCGGACCGAATTTAAGATCGCTGACGGATCGCAAGCCGAGCAGCCTGCTGACGTCTTTGCTGGACCCCAGCGCCGCGGTCGATGGAAAGTTTGTGACCTATGTTGCGCTGACCAGCGACGGCCGCACGTTTGCCGGCATGATCGCTTCGGAAACCGCCAACAGTCTGACACTGGTCGAACAGGAAAAGAAACAGCGCGTCATTCTGAGAACGGAACTGGAAGAAATTCGCAGTACCGGCAAGTCGCTGATGCCGGAAGGACTGGAAAAAACGATGACTCATCAGGACTTTGCAGACGTCATTTCGTATGTTCGCAGCCACGATCTTCAATAGTGGCGTGCCGCTCACGAAACAAAAGTCAACTCCGAAAATCAACGAGTAAAAAGGACAGCATCATGCATCTTCTTCCGTCACCCTGCGTGCTGATCTGGGTCGTTTTGTCGTTGCTCACGCAGCCACTGGTTGCTGTCGGCCAGGCCATCGCGGTGTCTCAACCGCCGCAGGCAGGAAACGTTTCGCCCGTCGCCTACGAAGTCGTGGAAAAGCTGAACCAGCAGGCACCGATGCGAGACGGCGTTAACCTGATGATCGACATCTTCCGACCCCAGGCCGACGGACAGCATGCGGCTATACTGATGCAGACGCCGTACAACAAAAGTGGCGGAGCCGTTCGAGCTCGCAACTTCGCATCGCGCGGCTACGTGGTCGTCAATGTTGATTCGCGCGGTCGGTTTGAATCCGGCGGAGACTGGGATCCGTTTTCGGCCAAGCACAAAACCGACGGTTACGACATGGTGCAGTGGATTGCCGAACAACCATGGTGCGACGGCAATGTGGGAATGTACGGCCTTTCGTATATGGGCTGGATGCAGTGGTGGACGGCGACTCAATCACCGCCCGCGTTAAAAGCCATCGTGCCGGAAGTCGCGCCGCCCGATCAACTTGACAACTGTCCATATCAGAACGGCATCCTCGTGTGCTGGATGATCGACTGGGCCGGCTCAATGTCCGATCGCCTGCCCCATTCAGCAGGCCCCGGCGGGTACGGTGGATTTGCCGTCAATCGTGAACAGGCTTACAGCAATCTTCCCTACATCGATTTCGATAAGACTCGCAACTACAAACCCACGTCGTGGTGGCGAAAATGGATCAATCAAAACACGGCCGACGGCGAATACTGGAAGGCGATTTCGTACCAGACACCCGATGACTATGCGAAGGTGAAAGTCCCGTCTCTGGCGATCTCCGGCTGGTTCGACGCCAACTTTCCCGGCACGCCCATGAACTATCTGAGCATGAAACAGCACGGCGGAACACCGGAAGCTCGTCGCCCGAGAATGGTGGTGGGGCCGTGGGAACATATCATTAACCGTCATCGCGAAGCGGCCGGAATTGATTTCGGACCAGAGGCGATCATCGACTGGGACGGCTACGTCCTGCGCTGGTTCGATTATCATCTGAAGGGCATTGACAACGGCGTTCTGAACGACCCGCCGATACACATTTTCGTGATGGGGCGTAATCAGTGGCGAACAGCAGAGGACTGGCCCCTGCCGGAGACAAACTTCACGAAATTCTTTCTTCACAGTCAGGGAAAAGCAAATTCGTCGGCGGGTGACGGATCGCTGGACAGTCAGCCGCCACAAGTCGAGCCACCTGACAAATACACTTATGATCCGAACGATCCCACACCGTCCGCGGCATTTGCCAACGGCCACATTGATGGTCCGCGCGACATCAGCCAATCCGCCAGCCGCCCGGATGTGCTGGTCTATGACACTGCGGAACTGACCGAAGGCGTTGAAATCATCGGCCCCATCAGCGCGCAGTTGTTCGCCGCCACCAGTGGTCACGACACCGACTGGATGATTCGCCTGTCCGACGTTCAGCCGGACGGGCGAGCCCTATTCCTGGGCGAAGGCGTCATGCGCGCCCGCCACCGCGAACCTCAGAAACACGGTGCGTTCAACGCGCATCGACTGAGTACCATTGAGCCGGATCAAGCCTACGAATATTCAATCGATTTCTGGCGGCCCACGGGAAATGTCTTTCTAAAGGGCCACCGTATTCGTATCGAAATATCCAGCAGCTACTTTCCGTACTATCTGCGAAATCCCAATTCAGACAACGATAACATCGGCCTGGTCACTGAATTCCAAACGGCCAACCAAACGATCTTCCATGATGCCGAGCGACCGTCTCACGTCGTGCTGCCGCTGATACCTGTCTCTCGCGCCGGCAGCAACAGTAAGGACGCAGATTCGCAATAATTGCAAGCGTGGCCTTGCTGCCGGATCAACACGTTTGTCTGTCAACGAAAGAGTAAAAACATGTCAGCAACATCATCCGATAGCGACACAGCTCGCCGCGAATACTGGACTCAGCAGATGGAGCTGGGTTACGAAATGGTGGAGCAATTGCTCGCCTTTCCGGTGCAGGAATGCGGTGAAAAGTTCGCGTCAATCACCGAAGTCGCCGCAGCGGCGGGCGTTGAAATGCTGTTCAGCGATTCAAAGATCGCCGGTGATCTGGATCGAGTGTTCTATATGCGTGAATCGCTGGCGAATGATGTTGTTGCCATTGCTGACGACATGAATCGTCGCGGCTGGGTGCTGAAAATCGAGGACGGATTTCGTTCGCTGCAGATGCAGAGTACGCTGGTGCGCAAACCGGACATTTTTGATTCCATCTTACAGAAATGTATCTGGGAACTGGGTGGCGAAATTCCATCGGTCGAATTTGTGTTTCGCCGAGCCATCGTGTTGGTGGCGAACATCCCGAAAATCGGCACGCACATGTCGGGGTCAGCCATTGATATTTCCGTGTTCCAGCAAGACGGAAGTGAAGTCTGGCGCGGGGGACCGTATATTGAAATGAGTGAGCGGACTCCGATGCGTTCGCCGTTCATCAGCAAGTCCGAACTGAAGAATCGGCTGGAGATAACAGACGTCATGGAGTCTCGGGGATTCATGCACTTTCCGTTCGAATTCTGGCACTTCAACAAAGGTGACGCCGGAGCCCACATCCTGACGGACAATCCTGAACCCGCTCGCTACGGTCCGGTCAACTGGGATCCGCAAACCAACACGGTCAGTCCGATTGAAGATCCGATGACGCCGCTCAATCCTCTGTCTGTGATCGAAGCAGAAATCGCCACTGCGATCGAACGCCAAAGCTGATTCAATCCAAACAATCAAGGGACACTGCCATGCATCACAATTTTAAATGACTGACGGAACACATCAAACAGGCCTGCCCTAGGTGCTTTTCGCACTCGGCCAGATGTGGTGGAAACAAGAAGCAAGGCGCGGAGGATGGCGTGATGCAGAATGGGCCGCCTCCTGATCGAACATGGTACTCGATCCCATTCAGGGCGAACTGGTTTTGGAGGCTGCCGCCGATCGAAAAACGGTCGACCGTCCGTCAGTGCGATCGTTGAGATTGCTGACTTTTTTTCACGCCGCGAACTTCCGCCATGCGGGTGATCTGCGATCGCTTTGTGGCACACAAAAACGCCCGCCGCACACACCGGGACATACAGTGCCAATACGGAGTCACCGTGGAATTCACCAACTCCGCACGTGCCATCGCTATCGCCATCAAGCCTGTTCAATCGCTAAAAAAATCACCGAAAATCGCCGGGTGACAAAGCCTGTCTTGGTTTTTGTTTGGTTTTTGCTTTATGCGTGAAGCCCTCGACATGGTACAATTAGGCGGTCGAACATGGCTCCCGAGGAAACACCATTGATGGCGATCGAGATCACTCCACAACAAGAAGAACTGGTGCATGTCATCTTTCAGACGGGCGGATTTGATTCCGAGTCTGAAGTGCTCAGTTCAGCTCTGGAACTTCTGCAACAGCAACGTCGACTTCTGGCTGAAGTGAACGCGGGGGTCAGCGTACTGAATGCTGGTGAATTCACCGAATATGGTGACGCGGATCGCAGCCGCTTTCGAAGTGATATCGTTGCCGAGGCGACAAGCCATCGCGAAGTTACTGGAACATGACGACATTTCGTCTTGGTCGGCTTGCGAAACAAGACTTGGCCGATATCCGCAACAACATCGAACCGAAGAACGCGGGCGATGCTGATCGCCTCGAAGATCTATTCTTCGACAGGTTCGTTTTGTTGTCGAAACATTCCGACATCGGATCATCCCGCCCGGAATTCGCTGGCGGCGACATCCGCGTATTTCCGGTGGAAAACTACGCCATTTTCTATCGTCCATTCGACGACGGCATAGAAATCGCCCGAGTGGTTCACGCAGCACGCGATTTTCCCGCATTGCGATTCGAATAGTAACGCATCGAACCGGACAGTTACTTGTCGACATTCCGTCCTAAGGACGTGTCCCGAAATAGTTTGGCACTTCAATGGGTCGCGGCAGGGCGCAAGCCCTCCGGTTTCGTGGCATCGGAGGGCTCGCGCCCTGCCGCTACAAACGGACGTGATTTCGAGACAAGTGCTAAGGGGACTTCGCAACCGGAGTCATCCGTTCGATTCCTAGCGAGATAGAAAACACATCGGCTGGAATTTCTGGCCGGAGTCTTCGGTGGAGAATGTCTCGGTTTTCGTGTGATCAACTGGTAGCAGTAAAGTTCCACATCATGAATCTGCAGTCCTTCGTGCAGAATTCGTTCGAAGGCCGCGTCGTCCGCCTCCTTCTTGAAAATGTCCGCACGCAGGTTGCCACGGTTCAGAACGTGGTACAATCCTCGTCGGCTCGTCGGCTCGTGGTGGTCTTGGCATCGCCACTGCCATCGAACGCCAAAGCTGATCCGGCAGTGTCTTCATCGGGAAAAAAACCGCAATGGAATGCCGCCTTGGTACATCGACAAGCGTCGAATAAAAGCGGGCGAGCACACCATTACCTTATCGCTCATCCACTAAACCCGGACGATTTCCATGCGTCGATTTCTTCTGTGCTTATTCGCTGCATTGCCCTGTCCCGCTGTGTTTGCCGATGAGCGTCCTAATATTCTGCTGATCATGGTGGATGACATGGGATGGTCAGATCTGGGTTGCTACAGTGGCGAGATCGAAACGCCGCAGATCGATTCGCTGGCAGCCGAGGGTCTGCGATTCAGTCAGTTTTACAACAATGCCGTCTGCGGTGCGACACGAGCGTCGCTGCTGACCGGCTTGTACTGCCAACAGACGGGACATCGCGGCGACCGCTGGAACGAACCCAAGGACTTCAGCAAATGTGTGCTGATTCCGGAAGTCCTGCAGGCCCATGGTTATCACACGGCCATGGTCGGCAAATGGCAGGGACGCGATCTGGCCGTGCGACGAGGCTTCGACCGTTTTTTCGGGCCAAACTGTCAGGGCAAAATCAGCTACTGGAACGCAGTCAGCCAGAATGACTTTTCTCTTGACGATCAACCATGGAAGTTTCCGGACAGTGACTTCTTTATGACGGAAGCGTTCAACGACTACGCTGAGGATTTTCTGGAAGACGCCGTGAATGCTCCGCAGCCGTTCTTTCTGTATGTCGCGTATGTTGCTCCTCACTGGCCGCTCCACGCGCGCGAACAGGACATTGCTGTGTACCGCGAACGTTACCGGCAGCGCGGCTGGGATCAGTGCAGGACGACGCGAATTGCGAAGCAGCGACAGATGGGACTGTTGCCATCCAATCAGCAACCGGCCTCTTGTCCGGCCTCAATTCCCAACTGGGTCGATGATCCGCACCAGAACTGGCAGGCCGAACGGATGGCCACCTACGCCGCTCAGATATCCGGCATTGATCGAGGCGTCGGCCGCATGCTGGATGTGTTGCGTCACTCAGATCGGGAACGCAATACTCTGGTGCTGTTTCTGTCAGACAACGGGGCGGCCCCCGACGGTGGATTGCGACCGGCTGACAGCGGTTTCGGATTCAGTCGCGGATCTGACAACAGTAAGTGGCGGAAAGACGGCATCGCCATTAAACCCGGCAGCGGTCCGGATCGGATGCCCGGACCTCAGGACACATTCGCGGCTTACGGGCCGGCGTGGGCAACGACCAGCAATACTCCGCTACGCGACACCAAGCAGTCGGCTTACGAAGGCGGCATCCGCACACCGTTGATCGCACGCTGGCCGGATGTCATCACGCAGCAGAATGGCATCACCAACCAGGCCGGACATGTGATCGACGTCATGGCGACGTGTCTGGACGTGGCCGGAGTCGCTTATCCTCAGGAATTTCAGCAGCGGCATCCGCTTCCGATGGAAGGCAAGACGCTGATGCCGATTCTGCGAGGACACCAGCGGGAAGGTCACGAAGTCCTGGCATGGAACTGCAGCCGCGGTCGGGCGCTGCGCAACGGACCATGGAAACTGGTTCGCGCGGCCGACGATCGTGATTGGGAACTTTATCACCTTGACGACGACATTGGAGAAACGAACAACCTGGCTCAGACATTCCCTGACCGCGTTCAAGCCATGATCGGTCAGTACAAGGTCTGGCAACAGCGCGTGGGTGCCCAATAAACGAGGTCATAGTTCGCGACCGGGGTTGGTCGGCGAATTCGCTGTCTCGTCGATGCAGTCTTGAAACATCGCTGACTGGACCGGATTCTAGGGGCTGTGTTTTTGAACCATCAATAAAGCAAATCTAACCGCACATCGAAAACGATAGAGTCAGCGGATTTTGGATTTCTCGGTGGAGACCACCGAGCGACGTGGAAAGTTATTTCTAAAGAAAATTTGACGACCGGGATTCCTGACCTAGTTTGTAGTTGTCAGCGAAGACAACGAGCACAAAACGACTCGGGAATCGCTCACGGCTACGGGTCCTCCTCACAAACATGTGAGGACTAATTTTCTCGGTCGGTAGGAATTCACCTCGACCGTCTTTCCAGTCCGATATTCGGACTATATTCTCAGAGGTTATTGAAATGACAAAGTTCGCCAACAGTGTAAAGAAGTTCTTGGTTTCTGAAGATGGTCCGACAGCAGTTGAGTATGCCGTCATGCTGGCTCTGATCATCGTTGTGTGTTTGGCTGCGATTTCTACCATCGGTGGTGCAGCAAACAGCCGGTTCCAACAGGTT
>JBDNHJ010000213.1:0-49731 GCA_041688835.1 Fuerstiella sp. | reverse complement strand
CACGTTCTGGAGGAACACGAAATCAGTCCGGCCACCCGGTTGCAATGGGCGCTGCTGGAGGCTGTTGTGGGGGCGAGAAATTCGGCGGGTGAGGATCAATTACAGAAGGCTCGACAAGCCCTGCTGTCTTCGTCGGAGAAGCAAAACGCTTGCCTGCCAGTCGTCGCATTTTTGTCGGCTCAGTTCAGCGTTCAACCGTCGCGCGTAGGCGATATCTGGCTGGCGCGGACCTGCCAGCAAATCATAGCGCAGGCGTTGGCGGCACAGACGATTCCCGGGAATCCCGACTTCATCCGTCAACTGCTGCCGCATATTGTACGGGCGGCCGACATCACAGGAGACACCGCGTTGCAATCGGCAGCGTTACAGCAAATGCTGACTTCAAACCTGAATGAAGAGCAATTGGCCGAAGTGATTTCCGCCGTGTCGCAGACATCGCAGGTGAGCCGCAATAGCGCTCCGATGCTGCAACAGTTCTGGCAAAATGTCATGCGGCAGAACACTCAAGGCAGTGACCTGTGGCTAGAAGCTTCGCTGCAACTGGCCACGATGACGGCCACGATGACGGCCGAGACGCAACAGGCAACAGCGGAGACAAAAGCGAAAGCCTTGCGACAACTGGATGTGATTGACACGTTGTATCCGGACTGGGGCAATGCCTCCAGAAAGCAGCGGGCCAATGCGCTGCGGAAATCGCTGTTGTGATCAGCGCAGACGTTTGACCACAGATTGCACAGATGAACACAGATGCCGGGGCGGAGTGCGATTGCGTGTTTTTTTATCTGTGACGATCTGTGGTTAAAAGCGATTCCGTGGGCTGGGCTGCAGGTTGAAATTTCCGCACCGGAAACTCAGAATGCCGGGCTCGATTCACTTCTCCAGAAAGTACTGATCAATGAACTCGCAATTCCCCGCACACATGCTGCAGGCCATCGAACGCAGCGCTGTGGTTGCTGTGCTGATGCTCGACAACGCGGACCACGCCGTGCCGTTGGCCAGAGCTTTGATGGCCGGTGGTGTGAATGCCATGGAGCTAACTTTACGAACGGACGCAGCCATCGAATCGCTCAGGCGCATTCGTCGTGAAGTGCCGGACATGCTGGCGGGGATTGGCACGGTGCTGACTGTTGAACAAGTGGATGAGGTGGCGGCAGCGGGCGGACAGTTCGCGGTGTCGCCGGGCTTGAATCCGGACGTGGTCGAGCGGGCTCAGGAAATCGGACTGCCATTTGCTCCTGGAGTCATGACGCCGTCGGAAATTGAAGTGGCCTTGGAACTCGGTTGCCGAGAACTCAAATTCTTTCCGGCGGTTCCGTGTGGCGGCTTGCCGATGCTGGACTCGGTGCGTGCTCCGTATGCTCATTTGGGCATTCGATTTCTTCCGCTGGGAGGCATCAACGCGGCCAATATGACGGACTGGTTGTCGAATCCGGGTGTCTTTGCCATCGGTGGTTCGTGGCTGACGCCGAAAGACGTCATCCTTGCAGAAGACTGGAGCGAAGTGACGCGACGAGCTGCGGAGGCGCGTCAAATTGCGGACGGCATGCTCAAATCCGGCGAATAACCCAACAATTTTGGGGTTTCGGCTGCAGACACCCGTGAATGAACCAAGCCTGCCGAGTACCATCCTCGCATTCGCCGAGGAATTGCAGGCGAATCTCTTCCTCCATTTTCCCACCTCGCCGTTCAGGCAGTTTTGCGAGATTGATATGAACAAAGTTGTCTGGGGCCTTGTTGTGCTCCTTGTCATTCTGCATCAGGACAACTGGTTGTGGGATAACGACACGCTGATCGCCGGGTTTATGCCAATCACTCTATTGTGGCACGCCGGAATTTCGCTTGGAGCCGCCTTTACATGGTTCCTTGCCACAAAATTTGCTTGGCCCGTGACAACCGAAGACGCTTCGACAGATAAAGGAGCGCAAGCGTGACTCAATTAATTATTATCGGCTGCTATTTGAGCCTTCTGCTGCTGTTGGGCGTGTTTTCGAGCCGCTTGTTCAAGGGCACCAGCAAAGACTACATGCTGGCCAGTCATTCGATCGGCCCCTTCTTGTTGCTGATGTCAATCTTCGGAACCACGATGACCGCGTTTGCGCTGGTTGGTTCCACAGGCGAAGCGTTTAAAGAAGGCGTCGGCGTTTACGGTTTGCTGGCATCTTCCAGCGGAATCATCCACTCCCTGTGCTTCTTTATCCTAGGCATCAAGCTGTGGACGTTGGGCAGTAAGTACGGCTACACAACGCAGATTCAGTTCTTTCGCGATCGACTGCAGAGCGACAAAATCGGCGTGCTACTGTTTCCTATTTTGGTCGGCCTAGTCATTCCCTACTTGCTGATTGGTGTCATGGCTTCGGGGTCTGTCATCAACAGCATGACATCCGGCAAGCCGACACCAGCTGGTGTTGTCGGCGGCGCATTCGAGCAGGGTGTGTTTCCGGATTTTCTGGAACTGGGTCAGAACGATCAAGGCGAAATGACTTTCGCCGCGGGCAGTGCGGGTGGTTTTCCCAAGCAACTGGCATCTCTGATTGTCTGCGGAGTTGTGTTGGTCTACGTGTTTATGGGAGGAATGCGAGGCACCGCTTGGGCGAACGCGTTTCAGACGATTGTGTTCATGATTCTGGGATGCGTGACGTTCTATGTGATCGCCATGAAGCTGGGAGGCCAGTCCACGTTGCTGGAAAGTATGCGGGCCGCCAGTGCCAAATTACCGAAAGAAAAGCTGATTCGCGGAGTCGTAGGATCTCATGAAGGCATCGCGAAACTTAAATTCTTCACGTATATGTTTGTGCCACTTTCGGTCGGTATGTTCCCGCATCTGTTTCAGCACTGGCTGACCGCGAAGAACGCCAATTCGTTCAAACTGCCCGTGATCGCCCATCCGATCTTCATCATGATCGTGTGGGTTCCGTGTGTGATGGTTGGAGTTTGGGCGTCGTCGGATCTGTTTTTAGGAACCTTGCCTCCGCCACTGCAGGCCAAACTACTGGGCAACGCCAACATTGTGCTGCCCGTGCTGGTGAAGACTTTGGCCGGGCCTGTGTTGGGTGGATTTCTGACCGCAGGAATTCTGGCCGCCATTATGTCGTCGCTGGACAGCCAGTTCCTGTGCATCGGCACGATGTTCACCGAAGACATCGTGAAGCATTACTCAGCGAAAGATTCGATCAGCGACAAGAAGTCGATCCTGATTGCTCGATCATTCATCATCTTGGTGGTGTTGATCACATACTCACTGAGTCTGTTCGAACCGAAGTCTGTATTTACTCTGGGAGTCTGGTGCTTCAGCGGATTTTCGTCGCTATTCCCGTTGGTGTTCGCTTCTTTGTACTGGAGACGGCTGACCAAGGCTGGAGCCTACGCATGTGTGATTGCGGCCTTTGGTTCGTGGCTGTATTTGTTTAGAGATTCTGGTTTTGCGGCAGACACAAAGTACGCACTGTACGTGCCCGGCACGAATTACGAAATCATGCCAGTCGCGGCCATGGTGCTCTGTTCTACGGTTTCGATGATCGTGGTGTCTTTGATCACAAAGCCACCGGAAGAAGAGCACCTGAAACGATTCTTCGCGTAAGGGCGGCCGAAGTGATTGGTGAGTTTTCGCGACGACTGGCATTGATTGAACTGTACGAATTGGACATCGCCAGTTTTCATACGAACCGTGTGGGTTTTCAGTGTCAACCAGCCGTTTGGGCGCTGGGCTGGGTTCGTGCGAATTTCTGTGCATCAACCGGGGCTAGCGCCCAAACGGCTGGCGAAAACTGTCGTTGTTCAGTTAAACACCGGCAGGCGAATGCTTACGGCTTATGGTGAACGTCGGGGCGGGAAGACTTGACCGCTGCACTGCTGCGCGGCCGAGCTCGATCAGGGATCGTGGGTCGGAAAAATCGTACCATGGATGCAACGAAACATCGGGGCGGATGATGACATCTGCGAACGCCTGCGAGTATTCTCGCACCAGTGGTTCGCCGATGTCGCTCAGACGCAACATCATATCGGCCGCTGTTTCGCAGGCTGTGATAGGTTCGATACTGCCACCGACGTCGACCGCAATCGTCAACGCGGCTCCATAAGATTTCGCCAACTTAGCAGGCAGCGCATCCATCATTCCGATATCACACAGCAGCATATCGCCCGTGGCAATCGGTGGAAACACGCCGGGAATCGCAGCGGATGCCATCACCGCCGTTTTCAACGAACCGCGCGTCAGCACCACGCGACGTCCCGACAGCAGATCCAACGCGACGATACTCAGAGGAGTGGTCGTTTCTGTGATGTCGATATCGGGAATCAGCGCGTCGACAACATCTTGCATTACGTCCGGACCAAGTAGTCCCGGTCGGCCGAACAAAGTGGCCAGTTTTCTGCGGGCTCCCAGATATTTCCGGATCTGGTTGTACCACGCGAACAACCCAGAAGTCGCTGGTTCTTCTGCCTTGGGAGCCGCCGAAAACAGGGCCGCCTGTTTTGTCTGAAAACGTTCCGACGTCAAGTAGTCGACGACTCGACGTTGAACGCGCGACGTGTCGCTGTCAGCCGCGCACAATGCGCCCGCGAGTGCTCCGATACTGACACCGACATAGCGTTTGATGTCCATCGGCATGGCCTGCAGTGATTCCACCACGCCCAGATGAGCAATCCCGCGCGCTCCACCACCGCCGAGAGCGACGGTGGCCGTTTGTTTACTTGCTATCACCATCTGATCATCCTTTCTGGCTGACGTTGTTGTGGTCTTTCATTTTTTTGGGCTGCAGGCATCTAGCGGGCCAGCGGCATTGTTCGCCAGCCGTTTGGGCGCTAGCCCCGGACTTAGCGCGGTCCGGGGCTAGCGCCGAAACGGCTGGTCGACACTGAACATTCTCACCGTTCGCGTGGAAACTGGCACTGCCCATCTAATACTTCATCAACACTTCTTCTTCCGCCACGTCGTGCAGAGCGGACCAGCCACTTTCGGCGATCATTGCTCCGAGTTCCGTGACGCGACGGAAATCAGCACCCGTGGGGAGCGTGCCCTGGATTCGTTGTCGTAGATGAGTACACAGCACTGCCGCGGCCCTGCGTGTGATTTCGCATTCGTGCTTCGCGCCGTACAGGCTGACGACCAGCATGGTGACTGCGTCTTGAATCTTCGCTGATGCTTGAGTCATACGGCACTGACGATCGGCGAGTTTCAGCTGATACGTTCTCATCATGCTGCTGATATCAAAACAGGAACCGCTGAGAATGTTGCGTGCGAATTCTGCGTGACGTTTTAGGTCGCGAGGCATGTCGACAAGAGAATCCCGAGTCACCCCGGCCAGCTTGCGGCCCGTAAACCACTTGGCGTACGCGATCATTGGGTCTTTCAACTTCCACAGGTGCGCGGGGTTCATCAGGTTCGGCTGTTTGATTCCCGCATCGAACAGGATCTGCCCAATCGATTCGAAGAACTCCTTGCCGTGCTGTTTGACCAGTGACTTAAAGAATGCCATCCCCAGCATCTCACCTTCACCTTCGTAAATACACGGCGCCAAAAATTCATGCACGTTATCGCCAAACAAATGGCCGCGAACAAACGACCGACCGCCATGCGTCTTCATGAATAATTCGATGGCCGCTTCCTTCTGCGCTTCACTGCCGAAAATCTTGGCGATGATGCATTCCATTTCGCCACGGTAGCCCTGATCGATCAGGCCGCTGCACCACTGTGTCAACGCGTCGCAGCCTACGATTAGTCCGGCCATGTGCCCGATGCGTCTTTGCACCAGTTCACGATTTGCGATTGGCTGACCATAGGTTTTTCGGAACCCCGCCCACGGCAGCATGCTGGCCAGCATTGTTCGCATCGTCCCCGCCGCGTTGGCACACAAGGCGACGCGGCCCAGATTCAGACCGTGATACGCGATCGTCAGACCGTCGCCGACATCGGGTGTCAGCAGGTTTTCGACCGGCACGCGAAAATCGCGAAAGATCAGCCCGTTATTGTGGGCTCGACGCAACGCATACAGGCCGTATTCATTCAGTCGAAACGAATCGTTCTGTTCTTCCGGCAGATCCACAATTAACACCGCCGGTTTGTCATCGATCCGACAGACCAGGCCGATTGTGCGGCCGGGCACTGCGTTGGTAATGAACAACTTTTCACCATTCACGACATAGCTGTCTCCATCCAGCACAGCGGTGGTTTTCAACGCCGTCAGGTCGCTGCCCGCGCCGGGTTCGGTTAACGCGAACGCAGACAATCGACGACCGCTGGCCAGTAGTGGCAGGTAGCGTTCTTTTTGAGCCGCCGTGCCGAACGTCCGCACCGGATCAACCGCACCGATGCAGCCATGCACGGACGCCAGCCCCGCGATTGTGGGTTCGAGTGTCGCCATGCGCGTCAGAAACGCGGCGAAGTGCTGGAATGGAAGTCCGCAACCGCCGTATCGCTGATCGACGAGAGCTCCCCAGTAACCTGCGGCTCCGAGTTCAGACAATACGGTGTCGGTGAGTTTTCCGAGTTCATTGTACAGCGTCCCGTCGCGACGATGTTTTCGCACCACGTGCAGGCAGTCGTTGATCACCTGCCGCACTTCGTCCGACATCGGAGGCTGGTCCACATAAAACAGTTCGGTCGGCACGCGACGTTCCCAAACAGCGCGATGCACGGGGCTGGCGTGCGTTCGATGCCGCTCCGCAAACAGGGTTTCGACCTGATCATCGGCAGTATCCAGCACGCCCGTTCGGCGAGCTTCGTCTGCCGATTTGCCTCCCAGTCGCAGAGCTGTTTCTGCGAAGGAAACACTGTCTTGCTGTTTAGGTTCGTTGGCTTCATTCAGGTTTCGAATGTCGGTGCTCATGATCCTTCTCCTTCATTGATATCGTCAGAAATTCGTAACACTTCAGTGGTCTGAAGTGGTTCCAACTCTCCAGCCGTTTTGGCGCTAGCCACGGTTCCCGAACAACCGTGGCTAGCGCCAAAACGGCTGGTGATGATCTACATCGCTACGGCACGTTCGTCGGTTTTAAGATTCACCAGCCATGCCGAAGGTTTGAAACGTTCTCCGTAACGAACCGTCAGCACGTGCAGATTGTTTAATAACGCCGGCTGACCAATCGTCGCCGCCAATGCCATTGGGCCACCGCGAAACGGAGCGAACCCCGTTCCCAGAATCAGGGCCAGATCAGCCATCCACGGTTCACTGACCACCCTCTGTTGCATACAGAAGCCCACTTCGTTGATCATGGGATAGATCAACCGCCGCTGAATGTCCGTCAGGCCATCGTCCAAATACACACCAACGTCTTGCGTTACTAACTTCGGCAATTCGTCCGATTGGTTGCGTTGGTTGGCGAGGGCCGCCACGCTGCGAATGTCTGTTGCATCGCCCGGTTTTCCATGGTCACCATCAGAGTATTCATAGAAGCCTCGACCGCGTTTTCTGCCCGTCCAACCGCGAGCCACCATCTGCCCCAAAAGTCGAATGACGTCTTCCGATTCCGGCAGAACGTTTTCCAGCGTTGTCGCCACATGCCATGCGACGTCGATCCCCACATGGTCGATCAGTTCAATCGGCCCCATGGGCATGCCGAATTTTTTGACTTCGCGGTCCAGCTGCTGACAGTCGTGTCCTTCCATTACCATTCGCACCGCTTCACCGATGTACGGAAACAGCACGCGGTTGACCAAAAAGCCTGGTGAATCCTTGGTCACGATTGGCGTTTTTCCAAGCGTCTTCAAGACTTTCAGCAAGCGTGCGACGGTTTCATCGCTAGTGGCCGTGGCACGCACCACTTCCACCAAATCCATGCGGTGGACTGGATTGAAAAAGTGCAAACCCGCCACACGATCAGCACGATTGGTGGCTGTCGCCATGTCCGTCACAGACAGCGCTGATGTGTTGGATGCAATCATTGCATGAGGCTTCAGCACGGCTGCCAGCGAAGCAAAAACCGCCTGCTTGATCTCCATTTTTTCCACAACGGCTTCGATTACCAAATCACAGTCCGCCATGTCGTCGAAGCGATCCGTGACCGTCACTCTGCTCAGCACACTGTCGCGTTCAGCGGATGACAGTCGCTTCTTCGCCGCCATGGCATCCAGCAGGTCGGTCACACGTTTCAGTCCCGCATCAGCGAGTTCTCGATTCAGTTCTTTTAGGACAACGTGAAATCCTTTGAACGCCGCCAGCTGTCCGATTCCGGCTCCCATGGCTCCAGCACCCACGACGCCGATTGTACGACACTGTTCGCTTGGAATTTCCGGAGTTTCGCCACCCCCGGCGGTTGAAATCCGATTGGTGCCTACCAACCGATCAGTCAACCCGTGATTCATCGGCGCCGGTTTCTGTTCCAGTGATCTGGCCCGTTCGCGCCACTGAAACAGATTCAGCAGATTGCGGCACGTCGGCGTTTCAATCAGCGTCGCAAATTCGTGTCGTTCCACCGCATAGCCATCGCCATGGTGAGCGAATCCGGCTCGGACGGCTCGCAAAGCGGCCGACAAGGCGGGATAGTTTTTGGCATCGGCGGCAATTTGATTTTCAGCGGAACGAAACACAAACCAGCGGCCGAAGCCGGAGTTCACGATGCTTTGAGTCACACCTTTCGTCACCGCCCGCTTTCCTGTGGCTGACTTACAAAATTTGGCAACCGCGTCTTCCCATGTCGCTTCGTCCGCCACCATATCGACCAAGCCAACCTTGGCGGCTTTGAAGGCAGACAGTTTTTTCCCCAGCAAGATCATCGGTAACGCATCGGCCACGCCAATCAGTTTGGGTAGTCGCTGAGTGCCTCCCCAACCGGGAATCAGCCCCAGTTGAACTTCGGGCAGCCCCAGCTTGGTGGAATCGCTGTCCAGTGCGATTCGATGGCTGCACGCCAGAGCGAACTCCAACCCACCGCCTAAGCACGGACCGTGAATCGCGGCAATCGTGGGCATGGGAAGTTGCTCTACCCGAGCAAACAATCCCTGCCCTCGACTTACAACGGCCTCAACCTGTTCACGGCCGTTGAGTTCGGCGATTTGATTCACATCCGCTCCGGCAAAAAATCCCGACGATTTCGCACTGCGAAAGACGACGGCTATGGCCGAATCGGATTCGAGTTCTCCGATCAGGTCTTCCAGTTCGTCAATGACAGAACTATGAAAGACGTTCATCGAGCGATGGGCGACATCGACCCAAACGGTGACCACATCGTCAGCGTTGCGATCCATTCGAAAATGTGTTCTGGCTTTACTAATCATAACAATCTCCTGTTTCCTAGATTTCAGTTTCCACAACCATCGCCACTCCCTGACCGCCACCGACGCAAAGCGTCGCGAGGCCTCGCTGCAGTCCCTTTTCCTTCAACGCACGCAGCAACGTGATCACCATGCGTGTGCCCGTTGTCCCAACGGGGTGTCCCAGCGCGATGGCTCCTCCATGGACGTTCAGCCGATCGCGCGGGACAGTTCCCAGTGCCTTTGACAGCCCCAGTTCTCGTGACGCGAAGGCGTCTGATTCGAAGGCCGCCAAACAGGCCAGCACTTGCGCTGCAAAGGCCTCGTTAATTTCGTACAGATCGAAGTTGTGCAGGTCGAGCCCTGTTTGTTTGAGTAGTTTGGCCGTGGCATAGACCGGCCCCAAGCCCATGCGCGTTGGATCGCAGCCGGCGATGGCATAACTGGTGACGTAGCCCAATGGTTTGACGGAATGAATGTCCACCGCGCCAGCGTTGGTCAGCACCACAGCCGCCGCTCCGTCCGTCAGTGGGCAGCTGTTTCCGGCAGTGACTGTACCATCGGCTGCGAAAATCGGTTTCAGTTTTTTCAGAGCTTCGATACTTTGCCCGGATCGTGGCCCGTTGTCTTTTTCCACGCCGTGCAGTGGCACGATTTCGCCCGACAGAAAGCAACGCTCTCGAGCCGCAGCCGCGTTCACATGACTTTGCAGTGCGAACTGGTCCTGTTCTTCGCGTGAGATTCCGAAGTCTTTGACCAGAACTTCTGCAGTCTGCCCCATGTTCAAGCCAGAGTACGGATCGGTCAGCCCCAGCATCACGCCTACCACAGGCTTGAGATGTCGTGGACGAAACTTGGCCATCGTCTTCAGTTTTGCCAGCAGCGACTTGGAACGGCCCAGTTGCATCAGCAGCTTGGTGGAATCCGGTCGAACCAGTAGCGGGATGTTGGACATCGATTCCGTTCCCCCCGCCACAACTGTTTGGGCTCGACCTTCACTTAGAATCTGCCACGCTTGCAGAATCGATTCCATACCTGAAGCGCAGTTGCGATTGACAGTATGAGCGATCCGGTCGTGCGGAATCCCAGCCTTCAACGCGATCACTCGCGCGACGTTGGCCGAATCCGCAGGTCCGGAAACGTTGCCCATGACGACTTCGTCAATTGCATTCCGTTCTATGTTCGCGTGGCTCACGGCCGCTTTGACCGCAGATACGCCAAGATCAACCGGATGCACGTCGGCCAGCGTTGTGTAGGCTTTGCAGAACGGTGTCCGCATGCCACTTAGAATTGCTAATGGTTTGTTGTTCATCGTTCATGCTCCTACAGATGGTCCTAGCTTTGTTCCCCAAGCACGGCCTGCCGACTCCACGCCCTACAACTGTCGCAACTTCCTCCGAATGACTTTGCCCAAAAAACTGCGCGGCAAGTCGTCACATCGTTCCAGCAATCGAGGACGCTTGTGACTGGATAAATGTTCTCGGCAGTAATCTGCCAGACTCTGTTCGTCCCAAACTTCTCCTTTGTTCAGCACCACAAACGCTTTGACCACTTCCCCTTTGTGATCATCCGGCACACCGACGACGGCGGCATCTTTGACAGCCGAATGGTTTTTCAGCACGGCTTCCACTTCCTGCGGATAAACGTTGAATCCCGAAGTGATGATCATGTCTTTTTTGCGATCCACGATTTGGTACAGGCCATCTGGCGTGACGCGAGCCAGATCGCCAGTGTGCAGCCAGCCATTCGGCGACATGCGATCGCCGCCCCAGTAGCCGAGCATCACTTGCGGACCACGGACCAGCAGTTCGCCGACTTGTCCGATTGCGACATCATCAGCCCCCGTTTCGGAATTCACGATGCGGCAATCGGTATCCGGCAGTGGCAACCCGATGGTGCCAAAGGCGGCCGAGCCGTCCAGCGGCCCCACATGAGTCACCGGAGAAGCCTCCGACAGCCCATAACCTTCCACCACGATGGCTCCGGAATGTTCCGCAAACTCACGACCCACAGCTTCGGGCAACGAAGCACCGCCAGTAATCACCCACTTCAACGAACTCAGGTCGGCGGGATGTTTTCGCAAAGACTCATTCATCGCAACCAACATCGCGGGCACGGCATGGAAGACCGTGGGGCGATGACGTACGATCAGCTGAATGGCTTTACGAGTGTGAAAGCGATGATCCATGATCAGCGTCGCAACCATCGCCGCGCCACCCATCACGTTGGTCGACAGGCCATAGCTGTGAAAGAACGGCAACACAGACAACAACGTTTCCGTGCCGACGTTGGCACCCGCCCAGTAAAACTGCTGCCACGCGTTCGCCACCAGATTACGATGGCTTAACGTCACCGCCTTTGCGGCCCCCGTGGTTCCACCGGTGGGCAGAATATAGGCGGCCGTCTTCGTCCACTGAGATTCTTGCGCTGATGCTTCGTCAGAATCCAGCGGCAACCCCGCATTCGGCTCGATGGTATCCAGCGGATTCCCCACGCCTCGCCGCAGCAAGACTTCGGGCAGCGCCTTGTCCAATCGCATCGCCGCTGGATCGGGAAGTTCCGTTTCGGCGGTCGAATCACCGCCCATCAGTTCATCCCAGAACCAGCCGACATGTTCATTCGCCGCCATCCACCAGTGACCCGTCCGACGTTTTCGCAGCACCAAATATCCCAACTGCTCGAACAGCGGCAACCGTGGTCGCAGCGAAACAAACAGCGTCTTGCTGGGGCGATGCGGTCCGGAAATCAACGACGCCAGCATGTCGAGGCAGATCACAATTTTGCAATTCGTGGCTGCCAGCATCTGGTCCACTTCCGCCTGAACGGCCATGGGGCTCAAAGCCACGGCAATGGCTTCGGCTCTCCAGATGCCATTGATTGCGATCAGGTACTCGGGGACGTTGGGCAACAGAATGCCAACGCGATCTCCCGGCTTGATCCCTGATCGATGCAGCGCAACTGCAGTGCGGATGGCATCCAGATTCAGCTCTTCCCACGTCCATTCCACGTCGTTGTAATGGCAGGCAAGTCGTCCGGGTGCTGTGCGAGCCGCTCGATCAAGCAGGCCCCATGCAGGAGTATCCGGGTAGTTCAACCGTCGGGGAACTCCGACGGGATATCGTTCCGGGGTCAGGTTGTCGTTACGGACGGAGTTCGCCTTGTTCGTCTCGGCCATCATACACCTCGATTCAAAGCACCGCTTGCTTGTTCGCACGGCGAACAAACAAGCAGAGTTGTCAGGGAGGCGATCTGGCTTTCAGATTTCCAGGCAGTCTAGGTCAGGCAAAGACACCCCTGATGTTGAGGGGCATGGGTACTGGTTGAAAGCAGGTCGCGGTAAAAATTGTTCCAGTCTCCAAACGTGAATTGTTCGTGTCAGGCCTACCGAGCGATCGCTCAGGCCGACTATGAAAACAGTACGCGGAAATTCGCAGTAGGTCAAATTCTGCCGCAACGAATGGGGCGCAAGTCGCTTTTATGAAACGCTTTACGGCCTATTGAAAGTTTTACAACATTTCATTCAATGCGGAAGTGAGGCGGCCTTCCCAAGGATTCTGGGCTCGTATAACCGAATGGGCATCGCCCCGCGCGATGGCATGCGAAACGCGCTCCGTTGGGCACGCGGGGCCGTAGGGCACGCGGTGAAACGACCGATTTCCTGCGATCTCCCTCAGAATCCAGATTTCCACCCGGACCAGTTTGTCCCCTCGCTGAAAACAACGAAGATGACGCGGCGGTTTACGCCGACATCACTGCTCAAGCATCAAACAAGGTAACCGACTGTGTCTCACGACATCTACGAGAATCCGCTCATCACACGCTACGCATCTCGCGAAACGGCGGGCATCTGGTCAGCACAAACCAAACATTCGACATGGCGGCGACTGTGGATCGCACTCGCCGAATCTCAACAGGAACTCGGTCTGGCCATCACCGATCAACAACTGGCCGAAATGAAAGCCACCGTCGACGACATCGACTTCGATCTCGCCGCCAAGTTCGAATTGGAACGCCGACACGATGTGATGGCACATGTTGAGACGTGGGCGACGCAATGCCCGAACGCAAAACCGATCATTCATCTGGGGGCGACCAGTTGTTATGTGACGGACAACTCGGAACTGCTGCAGATCAAGCACAGCCTGTTGGTCATCCGCAAGCGACTGGTGCAAGTCATCGATCAGCTGGCAAAATTTGCGGTCGAATATCGCGACCTGCCGTGCTTGGGATTCACGCATCTTCAGGCCGCTCAACCAACAACCGTCGGTAAACGAGCCACTTTGTGGTGCTGGGATCTGGTACTGGATCTGGAAGAGCTCGAACACCGGATCGACACAATTCGTTTCCGAGGCGTCAAGGGCACAACAGGCACGCAAGCCACCTTTTTAAGTCTGTTCGAAGGTGACCATGCCAAGGTGGAACGACTGGATCAGTTGGTGACGGAAAAGATGGGCTTCACCGCTCGCCATGCTGTCACAGGTCAAACCTACACGCGGAAATACGATTCACAAGTGATGGCCACACTGAACGGCATCAGCCAGTCATGCCACAAAGCGGGCAGTGATGTTCGCATTTTGCAGCACAGGAAAGAGTTGGAAGAACCATTCGAAAAAAACCAAATCGGTTCTTCTGCAATGGCATACAAACGCAACCCGATGCGCAGCGAACGCATGTGCGCTCTGGCAAGGTTTGCCATGAGCCTTCAGGCGGGCAGCGATGCGACGATGGCCAATCAGTGGATGGAGCGGACTTTGGACGACAGTGCCATCCGCCGACTGGCTGTGCCGCAGGCGTTTTTAGCCACGGATGCGTGCCTGATTTTGTATCGCAACATCACGGACGGAATGGTGGTTTACCCGAAAACGATTGAGAAACACCTGAACGAAGAATTGCCGTTTATGGCCACAGAAGAATTTCTGATGGCCGGTGTTCAAGCCGGAGGAGACCGCCAAGATCTGCACGAAATCATTCGCGTTCACAGCCAAGCGGCCGCTGCAGAAGTCAAAAACAAGGCACTGCCGAACGACTTGATCAGCCGCCTCAAAGACGACGCGGCATTTGCTGGCATCGATTTGGAAAGTGCTCTGGACGCCACCAGATACATCGGCCGCGCTCCCCAGCAGGTGGATGCGTTTATCGCTGAACAGATCGAACCCATTCGACAACGCTACACGGCAGACATCGGCGGAGATGCGGAAGCAGTCCGCGTCTGAAACACAAACACAGTTAGCTTCACTTCCATTTGGAATAATTTCATGACAGACATTCGCAGAAACCCACTCCGCATGGCTTTGATCGGCGGCGGTGGCGCGGCGTTCATTGGCAAAGTTCACGCCACGGCAGCGACATTAGATCGCGAAGCTGTGCTGGTGGCAGGGGCTTTGTCGTCCAACCCCGAACGCTCGCGCGCGTCGGCGGCAGAATTCGGCATTGATGATTCGCGAGCCTACGGTTCGTATCAAGAACTGATTGCTGCGGAAAGCCAGCTTCCTGCCGATCAACGCGTGGACTTCATGTCCGTTGCCACTCCCAACTTCACGCATTGCGACATCGCGTGTGACGTGATGGAGGCCGGGTTTCATGTCGTCTGCGACAAGCCGATGACCACGCATCTGAAAGACGCCACCCGCATGGTTGAAACCGCCGCAAAAACCGGTCGCGTCTTCGGTCTGATGCACAATTATTCGGGCTATCCTTTAATGCGCCAAGCGCGGCAGATGATTGCCAACGGTGTGCTGGGAGACATCACGGCAGTGCGAGCCACCTATGTTCAGGGTTGGATGCATGGCATGGACCCAGCCGCAGAACAGGCACGCGGCGCTTGGAAATCGGACCCGTTGAAAAACGGTCGAGCCGGCTCATTAGGCGACGTGGGAACTCATGCGTTTCATCTGGCCAGTTTTGTGACAGGCCTGACGCCCGATTCGTTGCTCAGCGGCATGCAGTCTTATTCCAAGCATCATGAACTCGACGATTACGGTCACGCCATGGTGCGATTTAGCCAAGGGGCAACCGGGATGATCACTTGGAGCCAAGTGACTCACGGCCGTCAAAACGATCTTTCGATTGAAATCGACGGCACAAAAGCGGCGCTCACGTGGCGGCAGGAAGATCCGAATCAGTTGCATGTGCGCGCGTTGGGACAACCGACGCAAGTTTACGAACGTGACCCGAATGCCAGTTACTCGACACCAGACGCTGTGGCGGCGTGTCGTTTGCCTGCCGGACATCCGGAAGCATTTATTGAAGCCTTCGCCAACGTCTACCGCAGCGCCTTTGTCGATATGCGTCTGGTCAACGCAGGGCAACCGATTGATTCGGCCTCCACAATCTACCCCACGGTCCACGACGGATTCGACGGCGTGCGATTTATGACACGATGCCTAGAAAGCAACGACAACAATTCGTCATGGCAGAGCTGGTAGTGACTCAAGTTTCTCGGCGGAGACCGCCGAGCTACAAAAGAAGAACCCCAATTCTTAAGCGTGACGGACCACGAGGACGGGTGCCGCTACTTTGAGAAACCGTTGAGATACGGAATCGTGGTGGCGTGAGCTGTCACCTGATCTGCGGCGCTCAGCAGTTGACCGAGATAGTCCCACTCGCCGGTGACCAGTGCGTCTCGAGCACTGTCGGCCATCGTGACGGGAACGTTGACATCACCGGCAGTGACGGTCATTGTTTCTAAGTCGACTTTAATCTGAACGGTCGGATCATTTTCGATGGCTGCGGCCAATGCTTGCAGATTTTCCCGCGTCGCCAAGACGGCCACAATGCCGAGTGAACTGCAGTTGCCGAAGAAAATTTCTGCGAACGATTCCGCCACGATCGCTTTGATGCCCCACCGCATCAGCGATTGCGGTGCGTGTTCTCGAGAGGAACCACAACCGAAATTTCGGCCGGCGATCAAGACATTCGCCCCTTGGTATTCGGGCTTGTCGAATGGGTGATTCGGGTCTTGCTGGCGATCGTCTTCGAAGGCGTGTTCTCCAAGTCCATCAAACGTTACACAACGCAGGTATCTGGCCGGAATGATACGGTCGGTATCGATGTCGTCCAGTAGCAGAGGGACTCCGGTGCCAGAGACGGATTTGATTTCAGTTGACATTGTGGTGAGCTTTCAGTGTGGCACAGAATATTGGAGTGCCGTGGATCTGTTCGGGAAGTGATGAATTACTGAATCGAGCAGACGACCGCCTGCAGCCTGTTTATCAGGCGGACACACAGCCAAATTCACGAATATCAACCACCTTGCCTTCGATCGCCGCTGCGGCCACCATCGCTGGGCTCATCAACAGTGTGCGTCCGGTGGGGCTTCCCTGTCTGCCCTTAAAGTTGCGATTACTGGACGACGCACAAACTTCGCGGCCCTGCAATTTGTCCGGATTCATCGCCAAGCACATGCTGCAACCGGCACCACGCCATTCAAAGCCAGCGGCTTCGAAGATCTTATGCAGACCTTCCGCCATCGCCTGCTGTCGCACCAATTGCGAACCCGGCACAACGATCGCCTTGACGTTGGGTGCCACATGATGCCCGGCTGCGATCCGAGCGGCTTCGCGCAGATCGCTGATGCGTCCGTTGGTACACGAACCGATAAAGGCCACATCGATTGGGGTACCAAGCACAGGTTGTCCGGCCGTCAGGCCCATGAAGTCCAAGGCTTCACCTAACAGCACCTGTTCGCTTGGCGGACAATCGGCCAGCACCGGCAGTGGCTGGCTGACGCCAACAGACTGAGCTGGAGTAATGCCCCATGTCACAGTTGGCTCAATGTCGGCAGCGCTGAAGACGACTTCATCATCAAACTCAGCCTCGTCACTGGATGCCAAACTAAGCCACCAATCAGCAGCCGCTTCGAATTCGGCACCTTCAGGTGCGTATGGACGACCGCGCAAGTATTCGACTGTCTTGTGGTCGGGATTGATGTAACCGCAGCGAGCCCCGCCTTCGATGCTCATGTTGCAGACCGTCATCCGTTCTTCCATCGACATCGCGTCGAATGTGGAACCGGCGTATTCGTAGGCGTAGCCCACGCCGCCTTGTACGCCAAGTTTTTGGATGATGTGCAGAATGACGTCCTTGGCGTAAACCCCCGGGGCTAAGCTGCCGTCGACAACGATACGTCGCACTTTGGGACGATCAAGAAACATCGTCTGCGTGGCCAACACCTGAGCGACGTTGCTGGTGCCAATTCCGATCGCGATGCTACCGAAGGCTCCGTGCGTGCTGGTATGACTGTCGCCGCAAACGATTGTCATGCCGGGTTGAGTCAATCCTTGTTCAGGACCGACGACATGCACAATGCCTTGCCGGCCATCCTTGAGATCCAGCAAGGTCACGCCGAATTCGTCGCAATTTTTTTCGATGGCAGACATCATTTGTTCTGCCAGCGAATCCTGAAACGGTCGCGACTGGTCGGCCGTGGGGACGATATGATCGACGGTCGCGATTGTCCGTTCGGGGTAGGCCACCTTCAAATTTCGGTCCCGCAGAATCTCATACGCCTGCGGACTGGTGACCTCATGAATCAAGTGCAAGCCGATAAACAGCTGAGTTTGCTGGTTTGGCAGAGTACGGACCGCGTGCAGGTCCCAAACTTTATTGAACAGGTTTCGTCGGTCAGACATGGAATCACTTCGTGTGTAGGGTCGAGGTTCAGTAGCAAAAACACAGACGATCCGACACAAAATGCCGGGCCTGAGTTCGGTAGTATAGCGATCACGATCTGTGAGTTGAGTGGTTGCGTGGCGAACGTGTGCCGAAATTCGGAGATCGGAATGAGATCCGGAGTCTGGGAGGACTGCAATTCCGGCATTTGGGGAACTCAAGTTCACGAAAGCTCTTCGAGATGCCAGAATCCGGGGAAACCTAAGATCCGAATTGACACGGTCGATGTTATGGCCGCCAACAGTTCACTTCACTTCACTTCCCTTCACTTCCCTTCAAGAATCACGGCCGTTGGGAGACTTCATGACATACCGACAACTCGACGCGGGACTTACGATTGAAACACTGGACACCCTGAAGAAGAGAATCCGAGAACGATTCGAAGGCACCAGCCTCGAACGTGTCGTCGATGAACTCAGCGATATTGCTCGCGAGTCGCGCGAAAAAATCGCGTGGATCGATCGCCCTCACTTCGGGCTGCGACTGGCGGTTGTGGTCGTGCTGCTGCTGGCGATTTCCGTGATTGGGTTCGGCCTCAATGAACTCATCAACGGCCAGACCGAAGAACTCAGTGCCACAGACGCGATCGGCCTGATTGAGGCCGCAACGAATGAAATCATCCTGGTCGGTGCCGCCTTACTATTTTTGTTCAGCTTAGAAGTTCGCATCAAACGCACTCGAGCCCTGCAGGTGCTGCATGACTTGCGAGCCGTGTCGCATGTGATCGACATGCACCAATTGACCAAAGATCCGAGCCAGATCCTAAACCCTGCTGCGACCCCCACAAAGTCTTCGCCCAAACGTGTGCTGACTCCATTTCAGCTCACACGTTACTTAGATTACTGCAGCGAAATGCTGTCGCTGATTGGAAAACTGGCCGCCCTGTACGCTCAAAGCCTCCCCGACCCAGTGGTGGTGGCAGCGGTCAACGACATCGAAACACTCACCAACGGACTCAGCCGAAAAATCTGGCAAAAAATCGTAATGCTCGATGATATCGCACGCGTCATTGGCAACTCCCCACAGCCCAGTCATATAGCCAGCGACGAAACCACCGACGCTCCGCAGAAACCTTCCGTCTAGCAATTCTTGAGCTGTATTTGGCTGGCTCTATAGTCTGCAATAAATAGGCCGAATCTCCTCACAATTGGATTGATCGGTCCAACACCCGATCGGCGTAAATTGCTTGCATTGGGTGCGTTCGGCAAAAAACGCCGAAAATGGACTAGGCACGGTTTTGTGGTTTCGATAGATTCCGAAACTCGGCGCTGGGGACGGCTTTCTGTTTTGATGAATCGCGGCCCAGTGGGACTCATGGACTGAGTACATTTACTACTGCCGATAGCAATTTCGGCCAATGCAGGGAGGCATTGAAGATGTCAACGATTCGATTCGTTCACACAGATTTTCTGAGACTAGGCACCCCACTTGTGGGAGTTGCCAGTCCCCCCACGTGGCTGCTTGAGCACGTCACATCCAGCGTGCGACATGCCGTCAGAAACGTCATCGAAACTGCGGTGACTCAGCAGGCCGATTTTTTGTTCATCGCCGGGTCCGTCTGTGATTCCAGCGAAGAACTGGATTCGGTCGTGCATTGGCTGTCTGAACAATTCGCTCCGCTGCGGCGCAATGGGATTCAGGTGGCAGCTGTTGCCGACGACCAACGCACTGCCGCAGCGCTGCGTTCCGTCTGCGACATTGTGCTCAGCCGCGCAGATTCATTGCACGCGACCAAGTCGGCGGGCGGCGATGTGCAATTGTCGACTCAGGTTCCGCATGCCGATCACGCCAATGCCTTGGTGATCTCAACGGGGTCTCATGCGATTGCTGGCCATATTGACAGCGGCAGGCTGAACTACCGCGCCATTCCGGCGACTCAAAGCAGTGCAAACTGTGACCGCACAACCAGCCAGCGATCGTTGTCACTGTCGGCCGGAGCGGTCCAGACAGTCAGCAGTCAGGAAACATGGAACTGTGGTTGCATCGTTGTCGACGCAGATCTAACGACTCAGTCATTGGCAGCGTCGTTCTTTGTGACGAATCCAGTCCGTTTTGCCAATGAGACACTCGAACTCAAAGAGCTCACTTCCGCAGACAGGCTTGTCAGTGAAATTACACAAGCTTCAAAATCGCTGCAACGAAAATCGGGCCAGACAGTGATTGTCGACTGGTTCATCAACGCGACCCTGAACACTGATGCTCAAGAACTATCCGGTCTGCAGGAGCATCACCTGCTGGGACGGCTACGAAATCAGTTGGAAGCCGGACATCAGGGTGTGTGGCCGCGACGAGTTCTGTTTCGCGAAGACGCCGCACTTCAATTGGTTTCCGCAGGCGGTGCAGCAGTCGAGGAGTACTTCGATGTGATCACCGGCAGTGTGACCACACACGACACGGACAGCTTTGGGCGTTCCGTCAATGTGCTGCGAGGTGGCCGTGGTGTCGCTGACGAACTTGTCGTGGGACTTCAGTTACTCAAAGCAGCCGCCTAAGCCGCATTGCCGGGCCGAGATCATTCATCAACAGCTTAAAGGGCACTAAAGCCCTGACTTTGAAACTCAGAAGGAATTTGGTTATGAGGTTTGTCGACATTTCGGTTGAACAATTCGGCGTTCTGCACAACACACAACTGCGAGATCTGCCTGCTGGAATGACGGTTGTCTACGGTGGAAACGGAAGTGGTAAAACCACGGCCATCAGTTTCATCCGGGGCCTGTTGTTTGGATACACCACCGAACACGCGGGCTATCAAGCTGACGATTCGCGATTCGGTGGATCGGTCACACTGGAATCTGAAGGTCGTTCGCGCCGATTGGCTCGTGAACGCAGTCGCGGCATTGGGTCAGAACTGTCTGTCATGGATCTCGCCACCGGAACATCTGTTCCTACGGCTCAGGCGGAACTGCCTCACTGGATCAACGAAACCGTCTATCGAGAAATCTTTAGCGTCGGTGATCAGGAAGCCGCTCGATTTGACCTGCTGACCAGACTGTGTCTGGACGACCGCGGACAACCGGGAGCCGTTGACGAAATTCACCGCGCGGAGCAGGCGATTCAACACGCCGTTTGTGAGCGAGAAGGCAATGGGATTGAAGCTGGTTTGCGGCAGGAAATGTCGAAGCTGCGAGAGCGTCGAGACGGATTGACGCGGGAGCTGGCAGACCTTCGTCGTTCGTCCCCGGAAATTCCTGCTCGCATCGCGGAAATCGAAGCCGAACTCCGCCGCCACCGCACCACGCTGGCAGCTTTGGATCAGCAGATTGTCGAAGTGCAGACGGAAATCCGTCGGCTGCAGGAGCGTCTGGAGATCCTGCGCAGACGGAACATCGTGAGCCTTGATCGTCGCGTTATCGAAAACGAAATTGCCGAACTGATGGCTCGACAGCAACGATGGATCGCCATTCAGCGGTCGATTCAGCAGGAAATCGCAGTCTTGGACAAACCAGCGGCTTCAAGGCTGAAAGGCAGAGACTCACTGAAATCGATTCGAGCTTTGGTGTCGAGACTTGAACAACGCTTGGAAACAGCAGATGGCATGACGGCTGGTCTGCGGACTCAACACAACGACACCGATCGTGAATTCGTCGGTGATCACATTCGCTCAGAAGTCTTTTCGCTGTGTGATTATGTCAAGAAGCACGAGTCTGCCATCGCTGCTCAGGAAGCTTCGCTGGAATCACTACTAGGACAACGAACATTGCAGGACATCGAAAACGTCGATGCCGTTCTACAAGGACAAATCGACAGCCTGCGAGAAGAACTAACGCGCAGTGAAGACGTGCTGCCGGTTAGCCACAGTCACGGCAACACATGTCAGTCTCGCGCGCATTCGGACTTTCAGCGCAAGGATTACGGACAGACGGCCCACGGCAATATTTCAGAAATCGAAGCTGAACTAGCCCGCCTGCAACGTCGGCTGGAGGAACTAGCCGGCGAGCGGCGGAATGTTTCTGACCGCATTCAACGACTCGAAAACGAACTCATCGATTTGCGGAGCCGCCTGCAGCCTGTCGCCAGCTTAAGCGATATCGATCGCCTGAAAACCGGCATGGCCAATATCGATGCTCAGCTGGATGCCCTTCAAAATCGCTGGAATGCACTGGAACGCACCGAAGCAAATCTGCGGATCGTGATTCAACGACTGGAACAGTACCAAAGCCCAGCGGTATTGGATCTGGCGTCAAAATACATTGAACGTTTAACTGACGGAGACTGCTATCAGTTGACGGCTGATGATGCGGGAACGCAGATTCTGGCGACAACGCGTCAAGCAACACGCCCGCAGGCCATCCAACAGCTAAGCCGTGGCACCCGAGACCAAGTCGCTCTGGCGCTGCGATTGGCGTTGATTCAATTCCGCGCCGAAGACACCGAACGCTGCCCTCTGATCTTGGATGATGTCTTCATCACAGCCGACGATGAACGCGCGGAAGCTGTGGCGGACTTGCTGATGGACATCGCCGATGATGGACAGCAGATCATTTTCTTCACTTGCCAGAACGACATTCTGAGTCTGTTCAAACGTCGAAATGCGGGTCTTCGATTTCTGGAAGCTCAGCAGCCCGTCGCCACGCCAGCACCAGCACCGGTCATCGTGGATATGCCCCGCCCGTTGCTGAGTCTTCCGGTGGCACCGCCCAAAGTTGCCCCGACACCATCTCCGCTGAACGAGAACACAAACTGGTTGTTCTATCTGGAAGTCGACAACTCTGTCGAAGACCTTTCCGGCTTGACAGTCGCAGAAGTGGAAGCCTTTCGGGCGTCGGACATTGAAACCGTCGATGAATTACTCACGTCTTCCGTGGATGATCTTGAGGCACGATTTCGGCAAAGCGGCTATGCCATCAGTCGCGATCGAATTCGAGCGTGGCGTGGGCAGGCGGAACTTGCCACACAGGTGCCAATGCTGCGTCGCAGTGATGCAGAATTGTTGTATGCCGCCGGCATTCAAAACACCGTGGAACTCAGCCGCATGCGTCCCGAGACGGTGTATGAAAGAGTTGTCGCGTTTCAGGGCACACAAGCTGGCTCTCGCTACCAACGATCAGGTCGTCCGATTGACCGACAGCAGGCAATTAACTGGAGTCGTTGGTCGCAACACGCTCGATCACTAACCGCAGCTCGCCAATCACGATCGCGATACTTTGTGCGAACGTCCGATCAACATAACTCACCCGCCCACGCCGCACGCTTGGCTCGGACAGGTGACACAGACGGCGTACACTATCGACGCGCCAGGATTTCTCAGTCGGAATCCACACATCGCCGACAACCTCGCCCACGTTTGACGTCTCACGCACGTCGCCTGCGAGAAGAACGACAATCGAAACGTCGGGAACGCGTTGCCAAACACTCCTCGTCCTACCGCACTTCGGAACGACAGGAACACGAAACCACAGAATCCGCCCGAGAACTACGCTTCTACCTCAACCGATCGGACGACGTCGAAGCGGCTCCATCAATCGGCCCCAAAACAGCACAGCATTTGGGAGCCGTCGGGATTTATACGGTCGACGATTTGCTAAAAGCCAAAGCTTCGGACGTCAGTGCTCGCCTTAACAAGCGGCGCATCACGATGGAAACGATCGAACAATGGCAGGCCCAAGCGGGACTTGTCTGCCAGATTCCGGAACTCCGGGGGCACGACTCACAGATCCTAGTTGCATGCGGAATTATGGAACCGGAACAACTGGCAGCCAAACGGCCCGTCGATCTTATGTCCGTAGTCGGTCCGTTCGCCGACACATCGGAAGGCGAGCGAATTGTGCGAGGCGGCAAGAAGCCAGACCTAGAAGAAGTCACCGACTGGATCCGCTGGGCTCAAAGCTCAAGATCTCTGGCGTCCGCAGCCTGAAGAAACGATTGAGGATACGTGGCATAGGCTTCCAGCCTGTGAACATGCACACACAGGCTGGAAGCCTATGCCACGGGAAGTGCCTTGGTTAACCACCGCGTGAAATTGCCATCACCTCTTCGAAGTGCTGACGAATATCTCGCAACGTGGCAGGCTGAAATGCCGTCGCCCCGTAGCGTGTGCTGCGAATTTTGCCCTCCACTTCTTCGCGGCTTTCCTGAGGAAACACGGCGAGGCAGGGGATCTTCATCGACCGGCCGTAAGCCTGCGCCTGCGGAAATAAACCCATCGTTTCGCTGGTAAAGTTATCAGCCAGAATCAACAGTCCCTTGGGTGGCTGATCGCCTTTGAGGCGTTGCATGGCAACTTCTGGATGCGACACAAACGAAACTTCGATGCCGTGCTTTTTGAAGTAATCCGATAGAGCATCAATCCGCTTCCGCACGCTGTCCACAATCAGCAAATGAAACGGCTCGGATTCGTTGGTTTCGATCGCGATCTCTTCAGCATCCGACGACCATTCTCCCAGCGCAATCAGCGCCTGCTTCAGATCAACCAACGCCTCCGTGGCAGACTGATAGCGATCATGCGGGCTAACCTGCATCATCCGGTCAACGATCAGCGTCACACATTTCGGCAGGTCCGGACGGACCGTGCCGATCGCTGGAGTGCTCGTGTATCGCGACAGGTGCTTTCGTTCTTCTCGATCTCGTGTCCGCGCCCAAGCCGGCTCACCCGTCAGTAGCTCGAACATCATCGCACCCGTAAAAAACAGATCACTGCGAGGATCGTTATCCGGAGCGTTCGTGCCTTTTTCCAGAGACGCATATTCCAGTGCGCGATGCACGTCGTCACTGGTTCCAGCACCCACTGGAGTCACTGCGCCAGCCAATCCGAAGTCCACCAACTTGGCGACACCGGTGCTGCTCATCAAGATGTTCGTGAGTTTCAAGTCGCGGTGCGTTGCCCCTTGATTCAACGCGTATTCTAGCCCTGAACAGATTTCGTAGATACAGCGGACGGCTTCGACGAGTGACAGCGTTTTCCGAATCCGCAGGAAGTCTCTGAGGTTGCCGCCTTCGACAAATTCCATCGTGAAGAAATGGTAATTCCCCTGACTGCCCACATCTAAGACAGGAACGATGTTGGGATGCTTAAAGCGTTGGCAAATCCGCGCTTCCCGATGAAATCCGGCCACAGCCTCGGGATCTGCCGCCCAGCGATCGCGAAGTAGCTTGAGTGCCACCATCGAACCATCGTCAACCGCTTCGGCGCGATAGACCCTCGCAAAACTACCCGAAGCGTTGCGATACAGTAGCTTGTAGCGCCCCAGCACCAAGGCTTCGGTATCACCCTTGAGGATACGTTTGGTCTGTAGATTCGTCAGCAACTGGCGACGCTCCATCAGCGCCAGAACCTCAGCGACGGACTGATTCTTTCCGACGCCAGAGCTTAATTCCGTCCACTGCTCGGGACGAATCAGTCGACTGGTGATAAGAAACCTTTTCAGGTCGTCCTGTGACTTTAGATGCACCATATGTGCGTTCGAGAATAAGGCGAAAAGAGTAGCCCCTGAGTGCCAAACTGGATACTGAAGTTCGGACTGAAGGCTGGGGAGTTGATGGGACGGTGAATTTTGCTTCGCCTGAATCTACTAAATTCGCGGCAAGGCGAGGTCATTCGCTGCGAGAGAAGGGATCGAAATAGTAACACGTCAGCACAGCATTTCAATCAGCCTAATCCCCAAACGTAATGCGTGCGAGTATCTCCCATGGGTTACGCCTGATATTTCCGATTCAACCGCATTCATGCGCAAGGCGTTCGGCTTAGGCATTCGCCATTCACGTACGTTGCAACTGGTACAAACGTTGAATTCTGTCCAACTGTCATAGGTTTCGACTGAATACGAAACACGGACAGTGTTGCCGCTTGCCCGGCTTCAATTTTCGGTATCGGTTCCATCAACAACCGTCCCGGATTAACAGTCGCCATCTGGACTGCGTCGGCGAGTGATATGTGGCAGGAATTCATCATTCCCAGCACACAGTCTCCAGTGGTCGCCCCCGACCCCGCCAAAAACTGACGCTGATCAGCGACGACCAGTCGACCGTCATCCAAAACTTCGACAGCTGGACCACCAGCGTCCCCATCGTCGTATCGGCCGGGCGGACACCCCGCAAAACCGGACACGTCGCATGTCAGAATCGTTCGATCGACGGTCTTGCATTTCAGCACGCATTGCAACACCGCATCCGGCAAATGCCAGCCGTCCGCAATGACGCTAGCCCACAGACGATCTTCGGCCAACTGATCCCACAAATAATTCGGGTGTCGCGGAAGGCTGCCATGCGCACCGTTTCCAAAGTGAGTGCTAAGCTGAGCACCGGCCTGCACAGCGTCCTGAATCTGCTGCGAATTCGCCGCCATGTGCCCGAGCGACACCACAATCCCACGGTGCCGACAACGCCGGATGAAATCCACGGCGTTCTGTGCTTCGGCAGCCAACGTCACCAGCCGAATCCGGTCGCCAGAAGCGGCTTGAAGCTTGCTGAATTCAACCCAATCGGCAGGCCGAACATGTTGCAGCGGATGAGCACCGCGAGGTCCGTCGGCACCGGAGATGTACGGGCCTTCTAGGTGATACCCAGCCACACAGCTGGCCACCAACGCATTCGATTCACACGCTTCGCGCAAAATCGAAAACCCGTGCCGCAAGGCTTCGAACGATGCGGTAATTAACGTTGGGTAAAATCTGGCGATGCCTTTGTCAACCAGCGCCTGAGTGACAGTCACCACCTGATCGACGGTCAAGCTTTCGCTACTAAACCACGTTCCTCCGTAGCCGTTGAGCTGAATGTCGAAGAATCCCGGACTCACAAACGGCAGCTCGTCAGCCACTGCTGCGGAACAATCGAAATCTGTGACGCTGACGATCCTGTCGCCATCAATCGCAACAGTGATCGGCCGCAATGTGGCAAAGTGTGTGGCGTGAAATTGATGTTTCAAGACGAACTCCATCTGCCGACGCAGGGTTTTCAGTTTTCAGTGGTCAGTGGTCTCTGGCCTCTGGTAATTCAGGAAAGTCCTTGCAGCCATTCATTGACTGCTTCGACAGAGTTTAGTGACGATAGAATTTCTCGATGTCGCGGCGTTAAAAAACCTTGACTCGTCATATCATCGATCAGTTTCAGCAATCCATCGTAGACGCCCGCAATGTTCAGCAACGCCACCGGGGCCGAGTGAAATTCAAGCTGCGCCCAGCACAGCGCTTCGAACAGTTCTTCCATCGTTCCGTAGCCGCCGGGCAACGCCAAGTAGCAGTCCGCTAACGCATGCATCGTCGCTTTGCGGATGTGCATATCGGCCACGATTCGCATATCGGTCACTCTTGAGTGCATCATTTCGACATTCGCCAAGGCCTCAGGAATCACGCCGATGACTGTCCCGTTGCGTTGCAGCATACTGTCGGCGATGGCTCCCATCATGCCCACACTGCCGCCGCCGTAGACCAGCGTGTGCCCCTCATTGGCCAAGTCGATGCCGAGTTGGCGGGCGGCCTGCAGATGCAGCGGATCATTGCCGGGCTGAGAACCACAAAAGACGCAAACCGAAACCATTTGATGAGCCCACTGTCCGCTAAAGTGTTCGTTCGAAGGTGATCAATTCCTGAATCTGCTCAAACCCCGCCGCTGCAAATAATTCTTGCGCGGCAGCATTGTTCGATTCAATCTGCGCTTCGATCAATTGCACTTGCTGTTCGCGCAGGCGGCGGCAGACTTCGAGAACCAATGACAATCCGTAACCATGTCGGCGTTGGTCGGCGGGCACAGCCACGTTGCGAATTCCGACAGAACGGACGCCCCATTTCGGAACATACACATCCAGTCCCACGATTTGCCCCGATGCAACAACAGACTCGTCGTGCCGTTCCTGTAACTCAAACTTCAACGAATCCAATTGCCCAAAACGAACATGCCACCACCATGACAAATCTCCCACGCGATCCGTAATCACCAAACTTAGGCGGCGACGATGGCGGATCAGGCGAGAACTCACCGGATCGCGGCCCATCGTCAAGTCGCGATGCAGAATTTTGGTGGTGCCAGCAGCTGAGTAGCCCTGCTTGCCAAAAAATTCCGCCCATGACGCTCCGGAAACACTAAATCCAGACGACTGCAGTCCACCATACACACCGTTGTAGAATCCGTTCCGATCCAGTCCGGCTCCCGCCACAACAGTGGTTGCCCCCTTGGACTTCAAATACTGCTCAGCCTGCTGAATCAGTCGCTGCCCGATTCCCTGTCGGCGATATTGAGGGTGTACGACCACGGCGGAAATGATGCCGGACGTACGATCGAGTGCTGTTTCACTGGCGTTCGGAAAGAAGCTAGCGTGAGCGAACCCAATGACCTGACCAGACTCAACCGCGACAAAAAACCCTTTTCTGTCGAAGAATGGCTGCGAAAACACGAACAACTCCAGGATCTCACAGGGAAATCCTTCGGCCGCACTGGGTCCGAGTTCGCTTGCGTGCCAGAGTTTCAGGATCTCCGGTGGGTCGCAGTTGTGAAACGTGCGGATTTCGACCACGAGACCTTTCGTCCAACATAAACCATGAAGAAAACACCTGACCGCCTAGATGAGACCGATCCGGCCAGCAGTCGAGCCGATCACTTTAGCGGCCTCAAGATCACCTGACAAGCAGTTACAGGGGTTAGCTGCGACTTGTTACAATGTTGGCCGCGATTCCGCACTTATGATCTTCCACATTTTTCAACGATCGATCTTATGAACTGGACAGACCGGGAACTTTCGGCATGGCTGGACGAAATGCTGCCAGCTGATCGGATGGCCGAATTGGAGCAACAACTGCGTTCTGATTTCGCCCTGCAATCCCGCGTCTCTCAGCTGATCCACCACCGCGATCAAGGCGGACACACCGTCGGCGAAATCTGGCAGCGAGCCGGACTGAGTTGCCCGTCCCGCAGCGAACTCGGCGGCTATTTGCTCGAAACCTTGCCAGCCGGTCAAGCACAATATATTGAGTTTCACTTACTCACAATCGGCTGCCGCATGTGCCAAGCCAACTTAAAAGACCTAGAAGACTACGCCGCAGCCACCGACGAAACTCCGGTTCGTCGCCGCAAGTTTTTCGAATCATCCGCTGGCCTCTTGAACGCATCCGACACCGAAGGCTTCGGTTCTGAGACCGATTGAAGCATCAGTCCGGTTTCACGGAGTTGATCCCCGAATGACGGGCCACACATCAATTTTCCGTTCGCCGCGATACACCTGAATTTCGCGGTGCATAAACAGCGTGTGGTCTGAGTATCCGACCGCCAAATGCACGGCATCACCGATTTTTAAATCCTGAGCGTCGCCGTCCAGAGACAACACCGTATGTTCGGCACTCAACTGCTCGACCGTGGCTCCCGCGACACCGATGACGTGCGGAGGATGCACGACAGGATTGATGGCCTTCCGACCGCAATTCAACACAGCCTGCACCAAAGATGGTCTGGACACCACTTCAGCCACGATCGTCAACGCGGGAACCACTCCTGTCAATCCGCATTGCTGCTGATAAAAAGGGTCGCCAAAAATACCGCCCCCCGCCTGTAACTCAGTCACCGCAGAATGTTGCCCGCCCGTAGAAAAAGTGCCCGTCCCGCCAGCACTCACGATCTCACAGCAAACACCCTGCCGCAGCATTTCGTCGCGAGTCTGCTGTAATGCGTTCATTGATTCCAAAATCCCTCGTCGCTTTTCTTCCGCATCAGCCACGGCGACGAGGTGCCCTTCGTAGCCCATGATGCCGACAACTTCCACACCGGGAAGCCGGCCGGCCGCGACGGCCAGCTGAGTCGCGTCAACTCGCGGGCGGCAACCTGTGCGGCGCATCCCAACATCCACGTCAACGAGCACGCGAAAGCCGATGCCATGCCGCTGTGCGGCGGCGCTGAACAATTCCGCGTGGACGAAGTGGTCGATCGTCACCAGCAGTTCCGCCCGAGAAGCAACGGCCGCCAGTCGATCCAGATCGCCGGTCGCGGCGACCAGTTGAGCCAATAGAATGGACGGCATGCCAGCTTCTGCCATCACTTCCACTTCAGCCACATTGGCCGCCGTGACACCGCACGCTCCCAGATCGACCAGCGTCTGAGCAATACGCGGTTGGCAGTGCGATTTAATATGTGGTCGCCAGTGCTTATTCAGCGACGTAATCTGTTCCGCCATGGACCGAGCGTTTTGCTCCATCACATCGAGGTCAAGCCTTAGTTCCGCTGTCATGCCGTTAACCGTTCAGGGATTTGGAAGGAGTTAACTACGATCCTGTTGCAATAATCGTGTTCCTTCTTCCAGCACGAAGTCGGGGTCCATGAAGGGTTCGTAGCTGATATCCTGCCAGCGAATGTTGCCTGCTGCATCAATCAGAAATGTTCCATGCAACGCTTGCTGTTCGAAATCGTCGTAGCAACGGTAGGCCTTAAACACATTCAGGCCCGCATCGGAAACCAACGGAAACGGAAAACCGCCTTTGAAGTCCTGATAGGCTTCACCAAGGACTGGCTGTTCGTCCGTGCTGATGGCCACGACCTCGAATCCAGCCGCCTTGAACGCTTCCACTTTGGGGGCAAACTTCTGCAACTGTTCCGCACAATGCAAGCATCCGGCTCCCAGATAGAAAATCGCCACCAGCGGCTTCCCTTGGAACTCGGCCAACGAACGAGACTGGTTTTGCACGTCTGGCAACGACCAATCAGCCGCTGCAACCGGCTGCCAGCGAAACGGACCCAGCGCATCCAGCGGTGGGCGCGCTCCAATGTCGGCCGATAATTCCCGAGCTATTGTCCAGTCTTCACTGAAACCAAGCTCTTTGGCGATGGGTGCCAGACGACGAAACGCCGGGACGCTGAGATCCACTTGCGACGAAAGTTTTTGCAGCTGTTCGAACGCCTGCTTGGCTTCCGGCTTCTTGTCCGCCGCCCACAAAATTTCCACCTGTGCCGCCAAAGGCCGCGTTTCGCTTTTGTTCGTCCTGATGTGATCGGCAATCTTCTTGATGGCGTCTTCGGTCTTGCCCGCCTTCAACATCAGAGCGACCTGTTCTTCAACTGGCACACCGCTCGCCTTTTTGAACAGTGCCAGTGCTTCGTCAAGCTTGCCGTCGTTGGCCGCTAAGCGACCGTCGATTTCGGACATCGCTGCTTCGTAGGCCTTCACCACACTCAGCAACTTCGATTCAGCAGACTTCCGCGCCTTCGCGATTTCTTTTTCGTCCTTCTTTTCCGTCTTGGCAGTCTCTTCCGCTTTGTCGCCGGCGGCCTGCTGCTCTTTTTTCTTGTCTACTAAAGCGGTTTCTAGCTGTTGACGAATTTCGTTAGCCCGATCTAATTCGCCAACAGCTACGAAGGCAGAAGCCAGATACCGATCGCGTTTGATATCTTCCATCTGGTCGCCCGTTTTCTCCAAATACGGTGTCTCACACAAACGGATCATTTCTGAATGCAGCTGGAACGTCCGCAGCACATCCGTTAATCGCTGGCGACCGTATTTATAGCTGCCCGATTTGTCGATGTTATTGTACGTCGGATGGCGAGGCATCTGAATCATGTTCTTGGCCAAGTCGATCGCGTCGCCAACGCGTCCGATATGAACCATGTTGCGGATGCACCATTCGTTGTTGTGAGCAAAGTTGTGAATCTGATCCGGCAGCACATGATCCTTCATCATGTGCGCGTGGTCGACTCGGGCCGAGGCTTCTTGTTGATAGACGGCATCGTGATAGCGATTCAGCCGCGAATAAATATGCCCTGGCATGTGCCACATATGAGCAATTGACGGGGCGGCGAGTCCGCAGAGCGCCGCGGATTCTAGGGCGAGTTCCGCCTTTTTGGTGTCCCACAAATGAATCCGATAATGGTGAGCCGAATGCAGGGGCTCGCGGTCCAGAACATCCTGAATCAATGCGTCAACGACAAGATAGCTTGACAGGTTGATCCCGTCTTTGCGGGCCGACCACAGAAACTCACACAGAAAAGCTTTGGCTTCGATGTCGTCCGGAAATTCAATCGCCAAATCATCCAGCTTACTCACGTACTTTTCGGACCGCTTCGTTTTCTCTTCCGTCGATCCAGACTTCGCCGTGATATATGCGTGCAACGCTTCGATATACAAACGTTCGCGGCGAGACGTCTTGTCTTTGCGATCCATCGCTTCTTTCAGAAAACCAGTGGCTCGTTTTTCGGTCTTGCGGTTGGACATCGCCATTCCCCAGTAGGCAATGGCACATTCCGGATCCAGCATTGCCGCCTGCCGAAACGATCGCTCGGATTCGAAATACCAAAACCCATGCAGTTGCGCAATTCCCTGCTGCACAAACGCTTTCGCCTGCTCCGAAGTCGACGTCACCTCGAAGTTCGTGATGCCGAGGCCTGACATCAGATACGCAGCTTGTCGAGGCCCTTCGTTGAAGACCTCCCCGTGAACGGAGTGGCCTTCGGCGGGGTCGGTCTCCGGCGCGTCTTTGGTTTCTGCGGCTGGTAGATCGGCCAGACAAAAGGCGAACAGCAGCGGAATGGCAACAGCCGAAAGACGGGGAGGGTGAAGAATCATGGGATTCGCTTTGAGGAAACTAGGGGAACTGGCGGCAGGATCTGTATTTTGCCCGCGAGTCGGCGACTCAGCAAGCACTGAGTGGGAATCAGTTGACTTCTTTGTCGGAACGCTGGCCTTGTGATTGGACGTTGCGATTTCAGCCGTTAGTCTGCGAATCTTCAGGATCTCGTCTCATTCACGTCTGGTTGACTGCCCCCATGTCTCGCATTTCACAGGTCTTTTCTGACGCTTCAGCAGCTGGCCGCATGGCGTTCATGCCGTTTATTACTGCCGGCGATCCTTCCACGGACACCACAGCCGCCGTTCTGAAGGGACTGCGAGATGCCAATGTCGACCTGATCGAACTGGGCTTTCCGTACAGCGATCCAATCGCAGATGGGCCGGTTATCCAAGCGTCCTACACTCGAGCGTTGAATGCGGGCATCTCCGTCGAAGCGATTTTCGACATGATGCGTCAACTAAAAGACGAAAGCTTGCCGCCCGTTCTGGCGATGGTTTCGTTTGCGATTATCTTCCGCTATGGCGGTCAAAAGTTCGCTCAACAGGCTTCAGAAGCTGGTTTCAGTGGACTCATCATTCCGGACCTGCCAGCGGACGAAGCAACGGAGATGTCTGCCATCGCGAAGACTCACGAATTGGATGTGGTGCAACTGATTGCCCCCACGACCACTCAAGCACGCACGCAACAGATTCTGGATGCGTCCACGGGTTTCGTGTACTGCGTTTCTGTCGCCGGTACCACTGGCGTTCGCAAAGAATTGCCCGCCGAATTGATCGCGCAACTGAAGCAGCTGCGACAGGCGACGGATAAGCCACTGGCTGTGGGGTTTGGCATCAGTGGCCCGGACCAAGTGGCTGAACTGGAAGGTGTGGCCGACGGTGTGATTGTCGGCTCAGCCATCGTCAGACTCATGGCCGAAGCGGACTCCCCCGAAGCCGCCGCAACAGCCGTGCGAGACTACGCCGCCAGCATGAGACAAGCGGTGAACAACGTCAAACCATCGATCGTTCGTTGATCAATCAGGGGGGGCGTTCACCCATGGTGTGTGTTTTTGTTTGCCGTGTTTGCTGAATACTCAGCCCAAACGACGCAACTCTACTCGATCGGCATCATTCATGTTGAGGAGACTCACGGTTGCAGCTCCGACGGGCGAGTTTCCTGAGATGACTCCATTGACAAGCTGAAAATGTTCGCACCAATCATCAGTTCTTGGATTGAACAGTCGCGTCAGTTCACCGTCGGCAAGCGACGAAAGATTGGGTCCTTTAAAGAGATTGCACCAATGACAGGCGAGGCAGAGGTTGGCAATGTCGTCGCCACCGCCATGCTGTTTCGCAATCACTTGTTCAACATGGAAAGTCACGAGCGAAAATTCGCTCTGAGCAAGACGACAGTACTCGCAGTGATTCTCCGCTCTATCTCTAACCGCTCGGCGAATTGACCGAGAAACTGTCACTGAATTGCCGCCGCAACGATCCGGCGTGCTTTAGCTTGAAGCACTGCAATGAAGTTCAACGCGCGAAGCGTCGCCTCGTATTGGCTCCGATCTTCATCGCTGAGTTGCCCCAACGAATTCTGATCGGCCCAGTCATCGAGTTGTTGTTGGACCGATTCAGGAAGTGACAAGGCGTTCAGTTTGCTGGCCGTATCAAAGGTCAGACAGTGACCAACCGTGTCAAATAATTGATCAAGAGGGGTTGAAGTCGTCATGTTGGTAATTATCGTCGCGGGGTCGTATCCAGTCAAGAATGTTGACTGCTTGGCGGATTGTTTCCCGGCATCTATTCTCGAATCAGCTTCAACAGTTCTTCAGCGGACATTTTGCCGCTGACGTCAGTGCCTTCCAGCAGGCTGTCGGCGAGGTCTCGTTTGCTGGCGTGCAGTTCGGTAATCTTCTGTTCAATCGTGCCCTGAGTAATCAAACGATAAATCGTGACCGGACGCTGCTGGCCCATTCTGTGAGCTCGATCGGACGCCTGGTCTTCCACGGCTGGATTCCACCAAGGGTCCATGTGAATCACATAGTCGGCCGCCGTCAGGTTGAGTCCTAGTCCTCCGGCTTTCAGACTGATCAAAAACACGTCGCCTTCGCCCGACTGAAACGCTTCCACGCTGGCTTTGCGTTTCTTGGCCGGAGTGCTTCCGTCCAGATACTGATAGGCGATCTGTTTACTGTCTAATTCGTTGCGCAGAATCGTCAGGTGATCGACAAACTGACTGAAGACCAGCACCTTATGATTGTTCTTCAACAGTTCGTCCAGCGTTTCGGAAAACAGCGACAGCTTGGAACCTGCCAGTTTGCAACCGTCAAACGCCAGACTCGGATGACAGCAAGCTCGCCGCAGTTTCATCAGTGCGGCCAAAATCTTCAGGTGCTGAGCCTTCCCGTCACCGACATCGGCCAATTGTTCAACAGCTCGCATTCGCAGAGCTTCGTACAACGCCGCTTCTTCGTCGCTGAGCTGCACTTGCAGAGTCACTTCGGTGCGCGACGGCAGATCCTGCAGCACCTGTGATTTGGTACGTCTTAAAATGAACGGCTGGACGAGCTTCTTCAGACGTCGTCGGGTCTCTCGACAGGCGTCGCGTTCGATCGGAATGGCAAATCGTTTTTGAAAGCTGTCCGCAGAACCCAGTAGACCAGGATTGATGAATTCCATCAGGTTCCACAGTTCTCCCAGATGATTTTCTAGAGGCGTGCCGGTCATGATCAGACGGAAGTCGGCGACCAGTCCCATGGCGGCTTTGGATCGCTGAGTGGCCATGTTCTTGATGGCCTGAGCTTCGTCCAGAATGACGGTATGCCAAGTCTGCGACTGCAACAGTTCTGCTTCGGTGTGCAGCAAACCGTAACTGCAGATCACCACGTCGCGCGGGCCGAGTTCACTGAGCATCGTGGCGCGGTCGCCGGAACCGAACAGGTGCACATTTAATGTGGGAGCGAACTTCTGAATTTCGTTGACCCAGTTGAAGGCCACGGATGTCGGGGCGACCACTAAAGCCGGACCGTCGGCCGATCGATGCAGCAACAGAGCCAACGCCTGAATGGTTTTGCCGAGTCCCATGTCGTCCGCCAAGCAACCGCCAACGCCCCACGTCGCCAGCCGAACCAGCCAGCGGAATCCTTCGAGCTGGTAGTCTCGCAATTCCAACTGCAGCGTCGTGGGAATGTCAGCCTGCACGTCGCCCGCGTTGCGCATGCGGCCGACCCAGTCCTTCCAGTGCTTGTCGGATTTCACCGACACTGTGTCGCTGAGGTCTTCCAGCACGGCCGCTCGAACGGGCGGAAATCGCAGTTTGCCTTTGCTGGAACGCCGATCGCCGTACGCGGCGAAGTCTTCGATGCGCTGCCGCAGTTGTTGCGTCAACGCCAGAAAACGACCGTCGCTGAGTTTCACAAAACGCGACGGACTGGCGTCAACCATTTCCAGCAGATCCATCAGATCGATGGCCAGTGATTTGTCGACGTTTAGGCTGCCGGATGCGGCAAACCAGTCGCGGTCTTTGCGAATATTGATTTTGAACTGAGCTTCATCCGCTTGGCCAGCCAAAGTCAGACTGCGGCCCTGCGGCCAGTGCAGTTCGATGGTCTTGCTGGTGACTAGTTCTTCCAGTTGCAACAGCGTTTCCAAAGCTTCGACGGGCGTGGGCAACGCGACGGCTCCGTCTTCGACAACGTACGCCGCCATGGCGGGGCACGCGTTCAACACGGCGTCCATGTACTGACGCTCTTTGGTCAGCAACCGGGCCGTGGTTTGTGATTTGCCGTCGATGCTGGCGAACAGATTTTCCGCACCGATGCCGGGACGACAGAACGGACCGTCGGTGCCAAACGGTCGCACAAAGAATTCGGCGCGTAATCCGTCCTGATCCGGCAGCAGATGAATGTGCGGTCGAGTGTCTGCTTGCACCGTTTCGGCGGCGTGAAGAGTTTCGCCGTTGGCACTACTCACGCCGATTTCTGAATGCACGGACACCAGAGAGGTGACCGGCTGAATGGCGGCCATCACTTTGTCGGCGGCTTCGGCGGGAACACTCAGCGATTTTCCGAGAACACGGTGGAGTTGCTGATGGCGTTCGTTAAAAAAGACGATCGCGATCCGCCGCGGGCCATCCTTCTGAACCAGATAATCGGAACTGAATTCGTCGCCCGTCGTGGTGTGCGGAGCTGGTTCGAGCTTAATCGTGATGCCCTTCTTCTTGTCTTTGACGACCGTCAGTTGAGGTTGCTGTTCGACAATTTCAAACGGCGTCTCACGATTCTTCGGCGGAAACACGCACGGATGCCCGATCAAAGCTCGAGCAGCACGCAGGTTGTCGAATGAGCAACAGGTTTCGGAATATCCGTAGTGATTCCGATAGCTGTCGACTTCCATGGCTTTGATCAGCAGGCGATCCTGCTCGGTCACGAATGCAAACTTCACCCGGCCAATTTCTGAGTGCAGTCGTTCCAGAGACACCTTGCGGCCCTTCGACCATTTGTTTCCCGTAAGTTTTTGTTGGTAAACTTCAAGATCGATTCCCCTGTTTCGCGGATTCAATTCCCAGATCAGGCGTTCGTCGACCTGCGGTACCGTCGACTTGGATGTGGTCTGCGATTCGCCGCCCGCCAAGCCCGCAATGGCGTTTAACGAACGCTGCCACGCCGGTTCGGCTTCGACCATGTTGATCAGGCTGTGAGTGCCCAGTTTCTGATGAGTGTCCGTTGATTTTAACGCTCGCGTTTTGGCGGCTTTCACGCCGGACACACCGACCAGTCCATCAGCTTCCGCCGCCAGCCACAACAGCCCCGCTTTTCGAAATGCGTTGGCGATCGCCACAAGCCCCGTGCTGCCGGATGCAGCGTCCGGGGACACCCACTTTGCAAAGTAGCCCGACAGCAAAGTCTTCAATGGTTCCGAAATCCCGCTTGGCAGCGACGCGATAAAGTCTTTGGCCGACGACGGAGTTTCCCAGAACTTGACCGCCTGTTGAAACACGTCCATCAGATCAGCAAAGTGCCCTTTCTTCGCTCTGGCGGCCGCTCCGATCACGGCGCGTGCCGACTTTATGGCGTCGGCGGAATGATGTCGGAACAGCAGCAGCAGATACGCGATCGCGGGCAGATGTCCGGTGGCCGCCAGTTTGCTGCGCTGTTTTCCACCGGGCATGATTTGAACCAGACAGCTTTCCGCGTGGTCGAAATCCCCCTGCAACACGGCCAGCAGCCCCGCCACTTCGGGCAGTTTCTGATTGGTCGCCTGATCCAGTTGCTTCATTAACGGTATGTCGCCGGACGCAAACGCCAGATCCAGCCATGCCGCCTGCAGATCGGTATCGTCGGGAGGAGTCGCCGCGATCGATTCACGAAACGCGGCCAATGCTTCCTTGCTGTCGTCTGGTTGCGAGATGAACTTGGGGACCGCATTGCGGAAGTACAGTTGCTGCAGAGTTGGATCCAGCGTGTCGTAGATTTGGCGATCGAACGGTTCCAGTAACGGAGGTGGTGTTTGCTGGCGACGTTGTTTCAGCAATTGCTGACAGCGAGCCACTTCGTTGCGATAGAACGCGATCCGCAGATCTCGGTCATCACCGTTCCCATTTCCGTAAGAGATCTTGACTTGGTCGACGACAAGGTCCGCCAGCGTTTCGAAGGAATCGCGGCGGATGGAATCCTGAACGGCAATATCCTGAATGGCGGGATTGATGCGAAAGCCCGAATAATAATTGGTGCTCAGCAGATTCCGCTTCTGCAATGCCTTCATCACTTTTTGAGCGTCCGTCTTCAGCAGCGACTTCCCACGGCCATCTTTCCAACCCGCCTGTTTGGTCAGTTGAACAACTTGATCCGGCTTGACGTTACTGTCGCTCAACGCACAAATCTGCAGGATCACTCGCGATTTGAGATCCAGACGCTGGTAGTAATCCTGAAGCACCGTGTCAGCCATGGTTGATTCCGTTCAAAAAAAGTGTGACCCTTTTTCGCATGTTCGCGTTCCGTATCCGATTTTGCAACGCTGCGAATCTTGATCATTTCGCTGAAACGGCAAACAAATTCAACAATGTCTCTTTCTGCCATCCTCGTCTTTCGTTTCGGTTAACTCGTTCCCAAACTCCGCTTTGGGAACGCCTATCCCAGAAGCTCCAGCTTCGAGGCGGCCCGCAACGCCGCAGCCCAGACACGTTCAATTATCGCCCTTGGCCCGCCGCAAAACGTGTCACCGTTTTGGTGATGCACAGCGATCGGGTAGCAGGTGACGGACACCATGAAACAGCAGGCGGAACGCAGGCGAAAAGGATTCCGGAGCCGCCTGTAATTCGGAGTCGATCTGTTTCGGAAACAGCCACCGTGTTTCAGCGATTTCTTCCGGGTCCGCAGTGATTTCTGCGTCTGATGTGGCCATGTACAGCACGGTAAATTCGTGGGACGTGACTGCACAAGCGTCGAAATTTGCCAACTGCCGCAGTGACGCACTGACGCCAAGTTCTTCTTCAAGTTCTCGCACAGCGGATTCGAAGTACCCTTCGCCAGCGCTGACATGTCCAGACGCAGACGACGTCCACACCGACGGAAATTCTTCTTTGTTGGCTGATCGCAGGTGAATCAGCATCCGTCCGTCGCAGCGGAACAAAAAGATGTGCGTCGCTCGATGTCGCAGCTTCAGTCGATGAACCTCACTGCGCGGTTTCACGTCGATCACTTGATTGTGTTCGTCGACAACATCAAATAACTCTTCGACCGGTGTCATGACTGCATCTTAGACGGGGTTAATGTTCGATTCTGGGGGAAATTGTTCCCGAATGAGCCGTGAAACATCAACCACGTTTCAGCTCTTCCACGTGCAGTATAACGCAATCTGGGATTCTGAGTTCGTAATCACTCGTGCATGAGTTTGCATCACGAGCCGTTTTGGCGCTAGCCACGGACTCCGAAACACGACGCATTTTCCAGCCTCAAGTCCGTGGCTAGCGCCAAAACGGCTGGATGTATTACATCATGTTTCTGGACGACAAACGGACGGAACCGGCAAATCGTATGGCTTTTGGTGACTTGGCTGATTGACTTCACTCTCCTTGCCTCGGTAAAATGCCTAGGCTAAGTCGGCGGTCTGTGTCGTGATGGTTGTTCCGCCGTGTCGGATTGATCGCTCAAACAACGCTGGTAGGATGCGCTGGTAGGATGCGCTGGAAGTCGACTTCCAGCCTTTTTGAAGCAGTCAACGGCCGGGGGGCCTTCGATGAAATCACTTTATGCTGCGGTTGTAATAACCGTTTGTCTGGCTGGGCAATCTGCTTCAGCCTGTTTCTTTCTGCCTTGCATGCCAATGCCGTTCGCAGCCTATTCGCCATGGCGAGCGGGTTACGCGCCAGCGAGCTATGGTTATACCACGGCCGGTTACGGTGGCTACGGTTACGCCACTGCCGGGTACGGTGGCAACTGCTGTGACACTGGCTGCGGTGTCTATTCGGCCAGTTATCAAGGCTACGGTGCTGTTTCTTACGGAAACTCGGGCTGCAATTCTTGCGGAGACTGCTGCAGCGGGACTTGCGGGAACACGTTCAGTCAGTCGATGAACTACGGCGGCGGTTCAGATTGCATCGGCACGGAATCACGCAAAGTTCCCGAACCGGATACTGATTACAACAAAGACGCCCCCGTGCGGAACTACGGCCCCGACGACGAGTTGGACAAAGAGGATGGGTTTGGCACTCTGGAACCGTCTCAACCTCGCTCCGGCACCGAATATGAGACTGAAACCGAACGTCGTCGACGTCTGGACCGCGAGAGTCAAGAGCGGCTGGAGAGAGACCGTGTTAACCCGGATCGCTGGAGCCCGACCGACCCCAGCCCGGCCCCGACAGACAGGAGCCAATTTGAGCGGCCCGCCCCTGCGGGACGCGGCACGGACGATGACTTTCGCAGCCCGAATCCTGTTGACAATTCACGTTTTCCAGAGCCGTTTGACGGGATCGGTGGGGGCAACAAGCCGCCGATGCCCGATCCATCCGACATCGTGCCGCCCGTTGACCAGAGCGTTCGCAAACCAGCGATGCCTCCCATCGAAGCGGGCGTCGAAGCCGAAGAAACATCAGCAGAGGACTTTCTGCCACCAGAACCCGCCGCTGATGCTCGCACAAGTCACGCTGACGTCTTGAAAATGCCACGTTTGGCTGAGCATACTCGCTCAAAAAACAATACCAAATCCAAGGTCTCATCAAGTCAGTCCAAGCAAACCCCAGCGCGTTGGATTTCTCTGCCCCTGCCAGCTGGTCGAGCTCGTTCGTAAAACCGTCGTACACAACGGGCAAGAATATTGATTCCAGCGTCGATTATTGAGGCCAAACGCGACGGACGCGAACTCAGCGATGCTGAAATCGAATTCTTCGTGCAGGGATTTGCCACACAGCAAATCCCCGATTACCAAATGTCGGCGTTGGCCATGGCCATCTTTCTGAACGGCATGTCCGCTGCAGAAACCGCCACGCTGACGCAGCAAATGCTGCTGTCGGGCACTCAGTTGCAGTGGCCTGACGACGGCTGCTTGCGAGTGGACAAACATTCCACGGGCGGTGTGGGCGACAAGGTTTCGATCCCACTGGCTCCCGTATTGGCATGTTGCGGTTTGCAAGTGCCGATGTTGTCCGGTCGAGGCCTCGGGGCGACGGGCGGAACACTGGACAAGCTGGAGTCAATCTCCGGTTACAGAACCGACCTGACTCTGGTTGAGATCCAGCGGCTGACGCAACAAGTCGGCTGCGTGATCACGGGCGCGTCGGATGAACTGACTCCGGCGGATCGTAAGCTATATGCCTTGCGTGATGTGACGGCGACGGTGCCTTCGATCCCGTTGATTACCGCCAGCATCATGAGCAAAAAACTGGCGGAATCCTTGGATGCTTTGGTGCTCGACGTCAAGTTCGGTTCCGGGGCCTTCATGAAGACGCAGCAGCAGGCGACGTTGCTTGCCGAATCACTGGTGCAGACGGGCCGGCGGATGGGAGTCAAAACCACCGCCATGCTGACCGACATGAATCAGCCTCTGGGACGCATGTGCGGCAACGCATTGGAAATTCAGGAATCGCTGGCCACGCTGCAAGGGGTAGGCCCGGCGGACGTTCGTCAGCTAACGATCGAACTCGCCGCCGACTTGCTATTGTCTTCTGGTAGACAGTTAGATCGTGCTGCAGCGCGGCAAACGGCGGCCAGCAAACTGGACGACGGGTCAGCGTTCGAAAAGTATGAACAGATGGTGGTCGCTCAGGGTGGAGACCCCCGAGCCAAACTAAACATCGCTCCGGCCAACTGTGTTGAATCCGTTCGTGCGGGCGTCGTGACTGCCGTCGACACGCATGCACTGGGACTGGCTGTGATCGCCATGGGCGGCGGCCGTCAGAAAATGACGGATCGGATTGACCATTCCGTGGGTCTGGAAATGCGGGTTCGCATTGGCGACCGCATCGACGTCGGTCAGCCGCTGATGAATCTGTTCACCGTGCATCCGGAACGCCACGCAGCGGCAATTCGCGACGCCGTCACAATCACCTTGGGCGACACAGTGGAACCATTGCCTTTGATTGTCGACACGGTTTAGGGCAAGCGGAAGCCGATGGTTTGCACGATTTCCAGCACGGATCGGCAGGTCAGGTATTCTTCGTCGCTGGCGTTGGCCAGCCGATCCTCAACAGCCAGCGTAAACGCCAGCTGCAGTTCGTAGCGCTGTTCATCGTCGAGCCATTCGTTGGGAAATCCGTCGTCTGATGTAGGACGATAGCCGAGACTCCAAACAATGCTCAACAGTTCTTCTGACGATGCGAAATCTCGATCAGTCGCTTCGCGCAGTTCCTTCAGGCAATCCAGAAACTGATGTTCTTCGGATGTCAGATCCAGCAATTCCTGTGGGCTAAATTCCAAAGACGCGCGACGTTCTGCTTGAGCCTTCCGTTCGTCCGCTTCGCGACGCCGACGATCAATTGGCAATCCGCCGTTGGCTGCCGAGTCGACAGCGCCGACTCGACGAAATCCGATTGTCTCAATCACCTTGACGACGTCTTCGCAAGACAGATGAGCGCTGTTTTCGTGCTGCTCATAACGCCGAATTGCCAATTCGAACAGACGTCGTTGGTCATCGTCGGACATGTTTCCTGCGAACTGATAGCCTAGGCTTTTCACCACGGATAATACCTGTGCGGGAGACGAGACCTTGGCGCCGATTTGCTTGCGGTGATCGCTCATGGCACGCATCAATTCCACGGCGGCGGAGGAATATTCGCCGCGTGACGAAAATGGGTTGGCTGATTGTGCTGGGGTTTGAGTCGTCATGAGGTTGAAGTCTCGAATTCGTTTGCGTTTCGGAAGCAATCCGTTGGGCATGACAAGAGTTCCATGCATCGATTCAAAGTTAGGTCGCTAAATGCAGCGGCCAGTCGGGTTTGTCCCCGTGATCAATTCGGTTCTGCGATAATGTTTGCCGGTTGTGTGGTTGGTTCCGATCGCAGTGAATGCACAGTTCGGGAGATCACGGCAGCCACGAAGCCATGGATTCACGGCCCAAGGCTGTGGCAAAGGCTTCCAGCCAGTCGTTTCTCCAGCGTTTTTGACAGGCTGGAAGCCGATCCCACGAATTTTGTCGAGCGCTGACAAACCATCACGTGGCGATTTGCGAAGCGCTACAATTCCGCAGGCAAAACTTCGTGATTCTGAAGGCGAACGATGACTGCTCAGCCTTTGCGTTTCATGTAAAACTCCTAAAATGCCGGATCGGCCCTTCGCAAACTTTCGATCATTTTACGGGCTCGACGTCGAAATTCTCTGAATGCTGGAGCGTTCAACGTCGTTCCCGGTTCCGGCTGTTCTGAATGTCACGGTCGGCCGATACTCAGTAAAAACCGGTTCGATCCGCCTCCCGCAACTGCCAGAAAGGACTCTCAGTTGGCTCGCAAAAAGTCTTCTCGAAAAACAGACAGTCCCGGTCTCTTTGAGAAAACCGATGCGCTGGAAGATGCGGGGAATGTGCAATATGTCCCTATCAGCGGCGAAACGCGCCGGCGCTATCTAAACTACGCACTGTCCGTCATTACATCCCGCGCCCTGCCGGACGTGCGTGACGGTTTGAAGCCGGTGCAGCGGCGAATTTTGTATGTGATGTATTCGTCGCCGCTGAGCTTGAGGGCCAACAGCAAAAGCCGAAAGTGTGCCAAGATTTGCGGTGACACCACCGGTTCGTATCACCCGCATGGCGACACTGCGGTTTACGATGCCTTGGTCCGGCTGGCTCAGGATTTCACGCTGCGATATCCATTGGTGATTGGACAAGGAAACTTCGGTTCGGTGATCGGACTCCGGTCCGCTGCGTCTCGATACACAGAAGCCACGCTGTCGGCACTGTCTGAGCAGTTGATGAATGAGTTGCGGTTTGAGACCGTCGACATGCGGGCGACCTACGATGCTGCGTCGTTCGAACCCACCGTTCTGCCGGCGCGTTATCCGGCGTTGCTGGTGAACGGCAGTCAGGGAATTGCGGTCGGAATGGCGACCAGCATGCCGCCGCATAATCTAAATGAAGTCACCAAAGCCTGCATCCATTTGATCGAAAATCCGGATGCCACGGTCGCTCAATTGATGAAGTACGTCAAAGGGCCAGACTTTCCGCTGGGCGGACGCATCGTCACAGAACGTGCGGACATTCGCACGGCTTACGAAACCGGCAAAGGTTCGTTTAAGACACGCGGCGAATGGCGGTTCGACACGGAAGGCAAGCGAGAAGTTCGCAACCGCATGGTGATCTATTCTGTGCCGTATACGGTCACCACCGGACCTCTACTGGCGGAAATCGGTGAACTCATCGAAGCCCGCAAGCTGCCACAATTGGTGCATGTCAACGACGAAACCAACGAAGAACACGGTCTGCGAATCGTATTGGAAGTCAAATCCAACAACGATGTCGAAGCTGTGATGGCGTATCTGTATCGACACACGTCACTTGAGCAAAACTTCAGCTACAACGCGACGGCGTTGGTGCCGGACGAGCGAGGCGGCGTGGTTCCTCGGGTGTTGAGTCTGACGGAATTGCTGCAACACTTTCTCAGCTTTCGCTTCGAAACCGTACGCCGCCGGCTTGAATATCAGTTGCAGCAGTTACGCAAACGCATTCACATTCTGACGGGCTTTGAAATCGTCTTCAACGGCTTGGATAAGGCGTTGAATATCATTCGAGCCAGCAGCGGCAAAAAGGACGCCGCCGTTGGATTGATGGCCGAATTTCCGCTGGACGAAATTCAGACGGAAGCCATTCTGGAACTGGCGTTGTATAAGATTTCAACGCTGGAAATTGACAGCATTCGAATTGAGCTGAAAGAGAAAAGAGCCGAAGCCGCGAAACTTGAAAAGCTGCTGAAATCGCCGCAAGACATGTGGACGCTGATTCGGACGGAACTACAAGCGGTGGCCACTGAGTTCGGTGATAAACGCCGCAGCGAATTTGGTTCAACGGAAGAGATCGTTGAATTTGACGCTTCCGCGTACATCGTGAAGGAAAACACGAACGTCGTTGTCAGCACCGATGGCTGGGTGAAGCGCGTGAACTCACTGGCCAGCGTTGCGAAGACTCGCGTGCGCGAAGGGGATGCGGTGCTGACCGTGATTCCGGGCAGTACCATCGACAACTGCGTGTTCTTCAGTTCGGATGGTGTCGCATTTACGATTCCCATCGATCAACTGCCGGTTTCATCCGGATACGGCGAACCCGTCGCCAAGCATGCAAAGCTCAGCGACGGTGCATCCATCGTGGCCGCCATGACAACCGATCAACGGTTTGTGGACGCAGTGGACGACGCATCGACTGAGTGGGGGCCGTTGCTGTTGGTCGCCACCAAGCACGGCCAAGTCTTGACGATGCCGTATCATGGATTTCGCTTGCCCAGCACAAAAACTGGACGCAAGTTTTGTCGCCTGCGACCGGGTGACGAAGTTGTGTATTGCGATTTAATCACCGACGCGGAAACCGTATTTCTGGCCAGCCAGAACGCGCGTGTGCTGCACTTTTCGTTGAGCGACATTCCAATGCTGACGAACGCGGGCAAGGGAGTGCGTGGTTTAAAGCTGGAAGCCGGCGACCGAGTACTCGGGGCTGTTCAGCTGGCTCGGCCAAGCGACTGCCTGCGAGTGATATCTTCCAACGGCAAGGAAGTTGTGTTCGGTCAGCAAAAATACCAGATCACTTCACGTGGCGGTCGCGGGGTTCAGACCAGCAAACGCAGTAAGTTCGACGCCATCGTGAAGCCTGAGATTCAGCTGGTGGACTGGTCCGAGATGGAAGAGGAGTAACTTCAAACTCATGAGCAACGCGACAAAAAACACGTATACCGGCAGCAACATCGAAGTCCTAGAGGGCCTTGAGCCGGTTCGGAAACGTCCGTCGATGTACATTGGCAGCGTTGATTCGCGAGGCTTGCATCATCTGTTATGGGAAGTCGTCGATAACTCCGTCGACGAGTTTCTGGCGGGGGAATGCAGTCGCATCGTGGTGACGCTTCATAAAGACGGCGGCAGTTGCAGTGTGTCTGATGACGGACGGGGGATTCCTGTCGACATGCATCCGAAGATGAAAAAATCGTCGTTGGAAGTAATTCTGACCACACTGCATGCGGGCGGAAAATTCGACGACAAAAGTTACGCGCGCAGCGGTGGACTGCACGGCGTCGGTTCGTCCGTCGTCAACGCGCTGTCGACCAAGATGGTGGCGACAATTCATCGCGACGGACACGAATGGACGCAGACTTATCGGCGTGGAAAGCCAACCTCGCCGGTGAAGAAAGTGAAGCCGTTTCGTGGTCATGGCACGACGATTTACTTCGAACCCGACGACACCATTTTCCGACGAACGCAGTTCAACGCCGACACCATTCGCCAGCATTTGGAAGATGTGTCGTACATTCATGGCGGCTTGGTGCTGGTGTTCAAGGATGAACAAAAGGGAGAAACATTTGAACTCAGTCATCCGGACGGGATTGCCGCGTACATTGAAAAGGTGATTCAGGAAAGCGGCAAGCGACAAGTTCACGAACAGCTGTTCACCGTTGACAAAGACGACAAGACAGCGCGGGTGGAAGTGGTTCTAAAATGGACCGAAAGCACGGACGAACATATTCGTAGCTACGTGAACGGCATTCGCACCCATGCCGGCGGAACGCACGAAAACGGACTAAAAGCGGGGATCGCCAAGGCGGTCCGCAACTACATGGACGTTCACAGTTTTAAGCCGCGTGGCATCACGATCACAACCGACGATATTCGTGAAGGCGTAGTGGCGATCCTGTCTGTGTTCCACGGCGATCCGATGTTTCAGGGGCAGACCAAAGAACGGCTGAATAACCCGGAACTCACATCTCACGTCGACGGACTGGTGCGGCCGGCGGTCGAAAACTGGTTGAACAACAATCCCAGTTTGGCCGATTCGATACTCGGCCGAATCACATTGTCCGCGCGAGCGCGCATGGCCAGTCGAGATGCCGTCAAGGAGGTCAAGCGCAAGGCGATCGGTTCTAAACGTACGAACCTGCCGGGCAAGCTGGTGGATTGTCAAAGCAAAGACACCAGTCAATCCGAAGTCTTTATTGTGGAAGGCGAATCTGCCGGCGGCACAGCAGTGATGGGCCGCAGTTCCAAGACGCAAGCCGTTCTGCCACTGAAGGGCAAGATTCTGAACACGGAGTCGCTCGGACTGGGCAAGATCATGAAGAATCAGGAAATCAGCGATTTGGTCGAAACGCTGGGCACCGGGATTGGACCGAATTTCGACATTCATCGCCTACGGTATGGTCGCATTATTCTGCTGATGGATGCAGACAGCGACGGGTATCACATTTCGACGTTGCTACTGACGTTCTTCTTTCGCCACATGCCAGAACTGATTCGCCAAGGCAAGCTGTTCTTGGCTCAGCCACCCTTGTTTCGAATCGAAGTTGGCAAGTCGATTCAGTACGCTCAAACAGACGCCGAAAAGGAAGAAATTCTGGCGGCACTACCGGCCAATCGAACCGCGACTGTGCTACGGTTCAAAGGTCTGGGCGAAATGAATTCCGCTCAGCTGCGAGACACCACACTGAACCCGAAGGCGCGAGTGTTGTTGCGAGTTGACATCGAAAGTCAGATCGAAGCGGATGAGACATTCAGTCAATTGTTAGGCAAGGAAGCGTCAGAACGATACAAAGTGATCATGGCAGAAGCCAGTTTTGCAGACGATATCGATGCGTGATTCGACCGTAGAAACTATCCGGAGGCGACGCCATGACGATTGCAGAGCTGTCGGACATTTCGGATTATGGCGGCCTGAAAGTGACCGTGCTGGGACTGGGGACATTCGGTGGCGGTGTGGGGGCCGCCACGTTTCTGGCAGAGCGCGGCGCGATTGTGACGGTGACGGATCTGAGGTCGGAAACGCAACTGCAGGATTCTGTGAAGCAACTGGCCGATGTTCCCTTGGCCGGTTTGTTTCTGGGAAGCCATCCCGACGCGGCTGTGGTCGACGCTCAACTGCTGGTGGTCAATCCGGCGGTGAAGCCGGATTGCGAAATCGTCGAACGCTGTCGCCGTGATGGCGTCATCATTACCAGCGAAATCGGTTTATTCCTGCATCACAACCCCGCGCCCGTCGTTGCGGTGACGGGCAGCAACGGCAAGTCGACCACGGCGGCGTTGACTTGCCAAATGCTGCAAGCACACGTTGCAGCTACGGGGCATTCGGTGTGGCTGGGAGGCAACATCGGGCACAGCCTGCTGCCGTCGATCGGAGACATTCAGCCGGATGACATCGTGGTTCTGGAACTCAGTAGCTTTCAATTGCATGCGTTGCGTGCCAGCGGTTTCGCGCCCGAGGTTGCCGTGGTGACCAACTTCGCCCCGAACCACCTCGACTGGCATCGCACGCTGGAACATTACCGAACTGCCAAGCAGGTTCTGTTGCAGCGGCAGCTTCGAAACCACATGGCCGTGTTGCCGACGGACCTTGATGAAGCAGATGGTTGGCGGGTGCGCGGGCAGTGTCTGCGGTTCGGAATACAGGACGATGGCGAAGATGGCGTGTTCTTTGATTCGGGTTCGCTGATCCTGCGCCGCGGTCGAATCGAAGACGCGGTTCGCATGGATCAGCCGGCGCAGATACCCGGCGCGCACAATCGACAAAACATTGCGGCCGCTGCGTGTGCGGCGTGGAGTATAGGAGCCGACCCCAACGGCTTCAGTCAGGCTTTGGCGAATTATGAACCGTTAGCGCATCGGTTGCAGCTGGTGGCGCATGGTCGTGGGCTGCGATTCTACAACGATTCTTTGGCGACAACGCCGGAATCGGCCATCGCGGCGCTGAAGTCGTTTTCGCAACCTTGCGTAATCATTGCTGGCGGGTCCGATAAAGGCAGCGACCTGCGACCGTTGGCCGAAGCGATTCAGTCGCGAGCCGTCGCGGCTGTGTTGATTGGTGAGACCGCCAGCGTTCTGGCGGACCATCTTTCTGCTTTGACAATGCTGGATGGGAACCAACGGCCATGCCGGGTGCATGTTGCCACAGACTTTGCAGACGCGTTTTCGCTGGCGGTTGCAGTTGCGCCGCAAGGCAGTATCGTGCTGCTATCTCCGGGATGTGCCAGTTTTGGCTGGTTCAAAGACTTCCGAGATCGCGGCGACCGTTTTCGCAACCTGGCTCTGCAATGGCTCACAGAATGACCTTCCCCCATCTTCGTCGTCTCATCTGTTTCAGTACGTTCGGCTGCCTAGTTTTGACAGGGTGCGGCGAATCCACGCCGACCAGCAGCACCACAGATGTGGCTCCGCCGGTGCTGGAAGCCACGCCGTCCGATGCTCCCGAGATCGTGACCACGCGCGAGTTACGGCGACAGTTGCGAGCCAACGAAGCGGCCAAGTTCGAACGGGTGGGCACCGACATTGTCGAAGCACATTTGTTTCAATCCGGTGTCAAAGACATCGCGGCGCTGAAAGGTCTGTCGCTGCGGTTTTTGGATTTGGGGATGTGTGACGTGTCAGACATCTCAGCCATTGCAGGGATGCCGCTGACCACGTTGATTTTGGAAAACACCAAGGTGTCGGACATCAGCGTCGTGCAAGGCATGCAGCTGGAAGTTCTGCAGTTGCAGGAAACCGGCGTGACGGATTTGTCGATGCTGGCCGGCATGCCGCTTCGGGAATTGAACCTGAAGAACGTAGCTATCGACAATCTGGACACGATTGCCACCTTGCCGTTGCAGACGTTGTGGATGCCCGGCACAAAAATCACCGATGTTGCTGCGTTAGCTGGGAAGTCCATGGTCAGCCTCGATATCGAAGGCACGGCCGTCAGCACCCTTGACCCGTTAGCCACAATGTCGTCACTGAAACGACTGAACATCGTTAACACACAGATCACAGATCTT
>JBDNHJ010000212.1:0-24153 GCA_041688835.1 Fuerstiella sp. | reverse complement strand
CATTGGAAGGCAGGTTGTGCGACGGTGTTGCCTATCGGAGCTGTCAGAATCGTCACCCCCGGCACCGAGCCAACAGAAAAATTCAACGGCTCGCTGTAGACGCTCGACGTCTGCGAACTGTGGGCTCGAACCCACACGATAAAGCGACCATTTTCTGGCAGATTTGCCGAGAGCGTGAACAACGTCCCCGAAATTCCTAGCTGTCGAAAAGCAATTGTGTTCGGAGATCCCAGCTGGTTGATCCTGACCTGATACGACTCTGCCCCGGCTACAGCTTCCCACGTCACCGTCGGGCGCCGATTGTTGCTCGCGCCGGTTGGACCGGTGAGGGTAGGCTTCGGAAGCAATTCGTTATCTGCGGTGACGACGCTGACAGTCTGGCTGGCAGCAGAATCGAACGCGTTGTCAGAGTTCGCACCATCAACACTGATTGTAATCGTTGAAGTTTGGTCACCGTCCGCTGCCGCGTCATCAACGCCGGTCACCGTCACCGTTTGAACCGTGTTCCAATTGGAATTGGTGAACGTCAAAGTGGCCTGGTCAACAGTCGCCTCACCGACATCACCACTGACCACCGTGATGACCACGTCCGTCGCGGGCTGAGACGTCAGCACCACGTCAAATGTGTCCGTCGTGCCGCTTTCAGAAACCGATGTCGTGCCGCCCGTCTGAGTGACGGTGAAACCTGCCACAGCCACATCGACATCAGTTGTCACCACTGTGACAGCCTGATCCGCCAGAGCATCGAAGGCGTCGGCGGAATTCGCATCGTCGATACTCAGCGTCACGATCGTCGTTTGGTCACCGTCGACGGTCGAGTCAGCAATGCCGGTCACCGTCACCGTTTGAACCGTGTTCCAATTAGAATTCGTGAACGTCAACGTCGCCATATCGACGGTGGCCTCACCCAAGTCACCACTGACCACCGTGATGACCACGTCCGTCGCGGGCTGAGACGTCAGCACCACGTCAAATGTGTCCATCGTGCCGCTTTCAGAAACCGATGTGGTGCGTCCGTTTGAGTGACGGTGAAACCTGCCACGTCATCATCTGCAGTTACGACTGGCACTGTCGCGTCTATGGCGAAATCATAGCCGTCATCCGACATCGCATCGTTGACACTCAGGCTGACCGTCGATGTTCGGTTTCCGTCAATGGCGAAATCGTTGACACCAGACACGATGACGGTCTGAACGACGTTCCAGTTGGTCGCAGTAAACGTGAGGGTCGCGTTATCAACCGTGGCTTCCCCCGTATTGCTGCTGGAAACATTGATCACCACATCGACCAGCGGTTGCGCCGTCAGTACCACATCGAATGTGTCCGTTGTGCCGGTTTCAGAAACACTGGTCGAACCGCCAGACTCAGTCACGGTGATCGCGCCGGTGACGAGTGTATATCCGAGGTCTGCGAGAATGGCACGTTCCAAAGTCGACAGGTTCTGGGCTCCAGGACCGAAGTCTGTCGCTGACGCCATCATTAACGGCTGCAGATTGGGGGTTTCGTCATCCAGATGTGCCACACTGCTCCCGGATTCAAATGTGGTTGGCGTATACAAACCAACGGGACTACCGCCGTTGGCTGCTCGCGCCAGTGGGCCGTTGAAAAACAGTCCTGCGGCGGGACTGGCACCTTCCGTTTTGTGTGCGTTGTAGGCTGCACTATCCATCACGAAGGTTGAGTTGTTGATGATCGCCGCACCGCTGGCATCGCTGATGTACTGGTCGAAGTAACCCCAAACGCCCGGCTGCCCGGATGGAGCGGCATCCAGCAGATCCTGTCCCGCTTCGTTGGGCCTTGCACTGAAGCCCACGGCATGGAGTAATTCGTGGTAGATCGTGGAGTAATAGTCGTATTCTGAGTCAGAAATATCAGCCGCAATAGGACTCAATTCCCACGGTTGGCCCCAATTGACATCGACCGTTCCATCAACAGCTGCGCCGTTGACATCCGTTCCGGTCAGAATCTTCGTCCGGACGACTTCGTTGTTGTCGAATCCATCGGTGAGAGTCGGATTGAATTCTGTGCCTGCGGAGGCCAAGGTTTCACTCGCGGAATTATCCGAAGAAGTGACTCCCATGGTGATCGTGGCGGTATGGTTGAACACAGATCCGATTCGAGTCGCGGCAGTCTCCAGCGCATCACGCCTCGCCTGCCCGGTTGTGGCGTCTTCAAAGCCGCTTCCCGAACCAATGGTTCCTGCATACTAAAACTGAAAACTGACGGTCAACAGAGTTCGGACTTCCAGTGCTTCCACCGACAGGGCGCGGGATCGAGCCTGAGATCGGCGCGTACGTGATTTGCGAGTTCCAACCCGAAGCAGTTTCGGAATATTGAACAACATTGGCGTGATCCAGCAGAAAATAACGACGACTTGGAAATTGGCAACAGCACATCTGCTGCGGACTATAGCCGATTGCCGAGCCGCCTTACCATCCGTAAACGACCGCGGCACACAAAATTCCCATCTCCGGACCGATGCAGATGTTGGTGTCCGGCATGTCCGGCATGACGGTGTTTCCATGTCCAAGGGGGGCAGAATTCGCCGAGGACTTCACCACCCTGAATCGTGGCCGCCCCCGTCCAGATCGCCATGTCGAGATTGGGTGAAATATTCCTGCATGATCCATCAGCAAGTAAGAAATTAATCACACCGCCGGAATGCAACGAGCCGAAGCCGTTGTCGCATGGCGGACGATTCCCCTGACTGCTGCACTCAGCATGATCGGGAATCAGGTTCCAACCCAGTGCAACATCCCGCGACGCCACGCCGTGGCATTCGGATCAAGAAGTTCAGCGCTCGCCCACGTCCCGGGAAACGCCGGCGTCATTGCCGTTCTAATCGTGCGTTCCGACACGGATTCGCTCTGATCGCCACTGATCAAACATGCCTTGAGCATCGTCGCTGAACGCCAGAACAGGGAATTCCAAGGCGTCGATTGAAGTGCGTTGCAGCTGTTCGTAGGCACGCGGAATCGAAACATCTCCACGTCCTGATTCGCCCCGCCGCACCGTGTTGAGCCGTCCACGGACAAGTTCCTCCACGACAACTATCGGCACCATTTGTTTCTCAAGGATCAAATCCGACGCACGCTTGATGTATTCCGAATTTCCTCGCAGCAATTCTGTCAGAACGTCGGTGTCAAAGGTAATCATATCGCGTCGCGCTGTGCATCGCGTTGAGCGTAGACTTCATCTCGAAGCTGCTCCAGCGATTCGTCATCGGCGTACTTGCCGACGAGCCCGAGGACGCCCTTGGGAGCAATGTCGATCACGCCAAGCTCGCCGCGCCGGATACGTTCTTCGATTTCCAACGTCAGCGCTGCGACGGCCTCGACCTGCGTTGCACCCACAGCCTGCAAGTCATGTTCACCCGCTAGCTTGGCAGAGAAGCGGCCATTCACTTCGTCGATAAGAATCGGCAAGGACGTTGTTTCTCCCGTGAAACAGAGGCATTAGGACACGTCGTTGTCGTAAGACTCACCACGTCAACTCACCACGTCAACTCACCACGTCAACTCACTGAGCGAAGCTTACGTCACCGGTCTCGGTCGAACAACTTCATTCCGCTCACGTGGACGCCGGCTTCCTTATCCGTTGTCCTGAATCCACTGGCGGAAGTTGCGGACAAGCGTTGTTTCGCTGACCTGAGTTCTCTGCAGCAATGCGGCTCGCAATTGATCCAGAGGAAAACCTGCGAGGGCGGTACTAGCAGTCTGGGCCTGATAGTCGCCCTCAACCAGACGATAGACACTCAGCGTTTCCTGACACCAACACCAGACTTCCGGAACACCCAACTGCGCGTAGAGCGGCAGCTTGGGAATGGCCGACGACGTGTGTTCCACTTCGATCACCAGATCGGGTGGCGGAACCTGATCCAAGTCGATGGTGACCTGATTCCGCACGCGTTCTTCGTTTTCGATGTAGTACATCTGATCCGCTTCCAGTCCGCGACTCAGACTGGTGCGGCGCAAAGTCATCGAACCAGCAGGCAGCACGGAAATGTCCCGCGCCACACGCCATTCCAAGATGAAGTGATCGATGATGAGCGAAATCAATTCGTGAAAGCTGCTGAGCGTCATGATTTCGAGCGTTCCATCGGCAAAGGTCATGCGTTTCCGACGATTGCCGGGAGTGTCTCGCAGGCGAACGTACAACTCCCAATCGACATCTGCCAGCACAATCGTCTGACCAGCAGCGACAGACGTTGAGCGAGTTTTGGTTTCGACATCAGCTTCGCTGGTTGTGGTTGTAGACATGGGACACTCCGAAAAACGTGACTGGCGACGGATGTCATTGTAGCAAACGCGACGAGGGGGTCGGGAGTCTTTTTCTGGGGATCGACGGTTGCTCGATTCTTTGCTGACGATTGGCGACGCCTTGCAACGCGGCGATTTCTTTGACGCTGAAACCCTCCAATCGTTGCATGGCGATTTGTTGCAGCATGGGATTTGGCAGAGCGTTGATTCGATCGTGACATTCCACCATCAATTCTGCCACAAAACCTTCGTCCGGAATTTCATTCAGACCGTGAGGGTCATCGACCGTTCCATTCGCGAAACCCGATTCGCCGTCGACGAGACCTCCGCCGCGCTTTTGAGCCATCGCACGTTCCTGATGACGGTTCACCTTGCGCACGGTGAAGGTCAATAACTTCTTCCACAGATCGTCCCGGTTCTTCACGGAGTGAAACCGCCCGGCTTCGGCCGTGCGAAAAAAAAATTGCATCGCACTGTTGGCCACGTCGTCTTCGTCAGCGACACGCTTGGGGCGGTCGCGTAAGTAACGCTGCGCCACAGTCACGACGCATGCGCAGTAAGCCTCCCACAGCTCAGCCACCGCGGCTTCATCACGACCGGACTGCACACGATCAAACAGTAAAGTGATTTCTTGGTGGAGCACAAAACGTAGCCAACAAAGGACAAACGCAAACCGCGAGGGTGTAACGGAGCTGACTGGAATTCCGCCATCAATCCGCTAAGAAATCGCCGCCCGAAAACTCGACTGGCGAAGATCCCCACAGAATCTCCCCGCAAAACGAAAGCTGATCGCGCGATCAGAACGGAGGGCTTGTGTTGTGGCTACGAGCAACTGATCAAACGATGGCCCTATCAGTCTGTGTTCCCAGGCTGTTTGCTGAGCTGCTGCAGTTGCTCACCAATCTTCGTCACGATTCTCTCTTCAACACTCTCCGCCCACACTGTTGGCAGTCCGTAGTAGATCATACTGGAAGCGCCTTCATATCCGCCTTCCATTAAAACTCGCCGCGACGGAATATAGGCCATCACATCGTTGCAGTAGCCGGCGACCCAGAGCATGGAATCCGGAAATTCTTCACGCACGCGAATCGAATAATCGACCACCACTTCGCCGCCCAAAAACACCAGCCGTGCCGTGTCACCGATCGCCCACGTTTGAATCGGATAAGCGGGATACGTTTGATCCAGCTGCCCATCGGCGTCGAGCTTTTTAAGCAACTCGGTAGCGCGGCTGACGATGAACTTGTTTGTTGATTCGGTGTCGGTTGTCAGTGCTTCACGTGTCGGCAGCGCGGCAAAGTCGAGAGCGATTTCGTGATACTCTGCGGCAAGACTTCCTTTGACGGTGACCATGTCGCCGTTCAGGACTTCGTCAACCGCTGTCGCCAGCTGTTTGCCGTAATCTTCGGCAAGTTCAACGGTTCGTCGTGGCAGAGGATTCTGATCGGCACCACACCCCGTGACGAACAATGCAATCGTGCCGGGATGTCGTTTTTCGATTTCGATCTGAGCAAACCCGGGCCAGTCGCCGGAAAACTGATAGAAGCTCAGCACGGTTGCGTGGCACGCGTAACCGACAACGACGGCGGTCAGATCGCCGTTGGAATTCTTCACGGACAACACGGGGGCCGCATGATCAACGGGCCCTTTGAGTTCTCCCGCTTCGCGCAGGTTTGGCACATCAGCTTCGCGATTGGTCCGACGGTTCACCGCAAACGTGGCTTGGCCCATGCCGAAACTTAGCGTGGCGGGCTCGACGTTCTGCATCGCCGTGGAGACCGACTGACTGATTTGATTCACCAGAAAATCAGCGTAGTCCGTCACGCGTTTTTGTTGCTCGGCATTCAGAAAGTACATCGTCCCCAGATTGCGTCCAACAACCGGACCGGTATGAGTGTGCGAGGTGCTGATTGCGATTTGCGATCTGTCGACGCCGTGTTCTTTTTGCAGACGATCGCAAATTTCAACTGAGATCTCACGACCGATACCGACCAGATCCAGCGTCACTAGAATCATTTTCTTTCCGGTCGGATCTTCGATGACCAGTGACTTGGCCCACAGGTCATGCAGCGTGCCTTCGGATGGATGATTCCGACTTGCGTAACCAGACATCCATGTTGGCTGAGTTGGCGTGATCGCCAGCTTTGCCGCACCGGCTTTCCATTCGCCGAACGTATTGGTGGTGAAAGCCACGGCGAAAAACACAGCAACAAATGCACGGACAAGTTGACGTGACATGATTCCTCAATTCCTAATAGGTCGTTGAATGTGGCGAAAGTGGCAATGCAGCAGGATGCACCGCTGGCGACATGGTAGCCTCGCCGACAATTCCATGCATGCAACGTGGCCGATGCTGCAGAAACGAAGCTGGATTTCATACGTGAATGAGCCTCAGACAGAATCATTCTCGATCTTAACAGCCTTTGAAATCCGTAATGTCACACGAATTTTCCGATTCATTCGTATTTTTGAATTCATTTCGAGATACTAAGGAGCTTTGGTGCGGACTCGTGTGGACGGGGCACCACGGTTTTCAGGCCGCTTCTTTTTCAGGAGATCGCAGATGTCAGTGACTACAGAATCCGGAACCTTCGTTGCACCTGCCGTGCGTCAAACAGGAATTCTCATCGGCGATGAATGGCGACCGGCGGTCAGCGGCAAAACGTTCGCCACCATCAATCCCGCGACAGAAGAAGTCATCTGCCAAGTGGCAGAAGGTGACAAGGAAGACGTCGACTTGGCTGTTCATGCGGCGCGTTCCGCGTTTGAATCCGGGCCATGGTCACGCATGGATGCGCGAGATCGTGGTCGTCTGCTGAACAAACTGGCGGACTTAATGGAAGCCAATCTGGACGAACTGGCCGCTTTGGAAACGCTCGACAACGGCAAACCGATCGGCGATGCCAAAGCGGCCGACGTGCCATTGGCCATTGACTGTCTGCGGTACTACGCCGGCTGGGCGGACAAAATTACGGGCGACACGATACCCGTGCGAGGCGACTATTTCTGCTATACACGTCGCGAACCTGTGGGCGTTTGTGGTCAGATCATCCCGTGGAATTTTCCGATTCTGATGACCGCTTGGAAGTGGGGCCCAGCCCTAGCAACCGGTAATACGATCGTCATGAAACCAGCCGAACAAACACCGCTGACCTGTCTGCGGCTGGGCGAACTGGCTTTAGAAGCGGGCTTCCCGCCGGGCGTGATTAACATCGTCCCCGGCTATGGACCAACCGCCGGTGCCGCCATCGTCAAGCACGGCCTGGTCGACAAAGTGGCGTTCACGGGTTCCGTGGAAACAGGTCAACGGATCATGGCTGATGCCGCGTTAACACTCAAACGCATCACACTAGAACTGGGCGGCAAGTCGCCCAACATTGTCTTCGCCGACGCGGATTTGCCAGCCGCGATTGCTGGTGCTGAGTTCGGGTTGTTCTTCAATCAGGGCCAATGCTGTTGCGCAGGCAGTCGATTGTTTGTGGAGGATTCGATTCACGACGAATTTGTCGAACGCGTCGTCAATCGCGCCCGACAACGCGTGCTAGGCAATCCATTCGACGCCGAAACCACTCAAGGACCGCAGGTCGACAAAGCCCAGTTCGATAAAATCATGGGGTACATCCACAGCGGTATTTCCGAAGGCGCGACATGCCAAACCGGCGGACAACGTCACGGCAACCGAGGCTTCTTTATCGAACCGACCATCTTTACCGGCGTCACCGACGACATGAAAATTTCTCGCGAAGAAATCTTCGGCCCTGTGCTCAGCGTACTGAAATTCGGCGACATCGACGAAGTCATCAAACGCGCCAACAACACCACGTTCGGCCTAGCCGCAGCCGTCTGGACCAGCGACGTGAAGAAGGCTCACAAAGTTTCCAACAGCCTGCGAGCCGGAACTGTGTGGGTCAACTGCTACGACGTCTTCGACGCAGCGGCTCCCTTCGGTGGTTTCAAAATGAGCGGCATCGGCCGGGAACTCGGCGAAGCAGGTCTGCAGAACTATACGGAACTGAAAACCGTCACCATGAGTCTCGGGTCGTAGGGTACGCTCCCGCGTACCAAACACGATCCGCGCCACCACTGTCTCGACCGTTTGACCTGCCTAAAACGTCGATGCAGAATGTCACGCGGGAGCGTGACCTACTTCCGGGAAGCGCTGCGAACGGTGACTTCACAGTGACCATCCTGCCGTTTCTGAACATCAATCGTGATATCCAGAAACCGCTGCAGAATATCGATGTGCGTCAGGGAATGCTGCGACAGCAGGCCGGTGAGATACGTCCCACCGCAGCGGACACCACTATCGGCTGGCTGAGCGGCGCTGAGGCCGAGCGGCAGCAGAATCTGGTCCGCCAGATATTCTTCCACGGGTGCCGTTGTTTTCTGCCAGCGACGAACACTCTGCACCAGCTTGTCGGCCACGTGTTCGGCGCGCGTGCCCTGTCGACCGAACGTTGTGAAGATGGCTGTCACATTTTCGCACTCCACTTCTGCCAGCAAGACATTGCCGGGGCCGTTTGATCGGACCCGGCGCACTTCGCTGTCTTCGGTTCGCCAGTTCAGCTTTCGAATCGCTCGCGAGATTTCTCGCTCGCCAATTTCTGTCGGCAGGTTCCCCACCAAGGCTATCAAACGACGATTCTGCACGCGGCCAGTCGACATCAGTTCGAAGCCGTTTAAGAACGAAGTCGGTTGAATGTCCACTACAACTCGCCCGCCCCCGGCTGGATAGAATCCGTGGCGTTCGATGCGAGCTGTCACCTGCGGCCCCATTCGAGTGACCAGAGGCAGATAAGACTTCTGTAGAAACTCGAACGGTGGGGCCCACTGGTTATGGGTGCCGCCTTCCACAACCACAGTCGACGGCCCGCTGGCTGTCAGCAGCGGAGCAAGCACTGTCTGCAACACCAGCATCGCGCTGCCTGCACTGCCAACACTAAAGTGATAGTGCCCCGCTCGAACGTTCCCCGGCTGAAACGTCAGTTCCTGAGCACCGGGTTCTGCGCCGCTGAGCTGTCCGTCACAGATTTCCGCGGCGGCTCGCACAGACATCAGATGTTGCCGCATGAGTCCCGGTTTCGCTCGGCCAGCTCGGATGTTGTGCAGTCGCACGGGCGTGCCAGTCACGACAGCCAAGGTCATCGACGACCGCAGCATTTGCCCACCACCTTCGCCCTGCGAACCATCGATCGTAATCATGTCTGTCATTTCCGTATTCCTTGTCACGCATTCCGCGTGCCGCCACTGACACCATTGCGGAGCGGGATGTTCGGCATATTGTTGACCGGAATCGCCGGTAGAGTTACCGATTCTGCGGGTTTCAGGGGGTTACCAGTTGCCCAACATTCCCTCAGCCACCGAACGGTGTAGTATTTGACATTCCGGGCCGTTTGATGTCTTGTTGTGAACACAGGCTGGCTCGTAATCATCAGCCACTGTCAAGGATCGTCTTATGCGACCAGCACTGCGTCTCGCCATGTCAGTATTCACATGTGCTGCGGCACTGAGCCCTACTTTGTGCGCCGCTGAACCAGAATGGTCGGGCTGGCGCGGGCCTCAGCAAAACGGACATTCGGCGGACGCCAGCCTGCCAATCCAGTGGGGACCGGAATCCGTAGTGTGGAAAGTCCCTTTGCCTGGCAAGGGGCAATCGTCTGCTGTTGTGGCTGGAAATCGCATCTTTTTGACTTCGGCCTTAGAGGATGGTCGTGAGCGAATGCTGCTGTGCCTGAATCGCGAAAATGGCCAACTGCTGTGGAGCGACACGGTGTGGACGGGCGATCCAGAACCGACTCACAACATGAACGGCTGGGCTTCGGCGACCTGCGCGACAGACGGCGAACGCGTCTATGCTTTCTTCGGCAAAGGGGGCGGCCTGTTTTGTTACTCAGTGGATGGTCAACAATTGTGGAACAAACCGTTGGGCGAATTCGAAGGCCCGTGGGGGACGGCCGCCTGTCCGATTTTGTTCGGTAATCTGGTGATTCAAAACTGCGATGCCGATGCTGACGCCTTCATTGCAGGCTTCGACAAGAAAACGGGGAACGAAGTCTGGCGTACCAAACGAGAAGACGCGCGCGGCTGGAGCACTCCGATTGTGATCAAAGCCGCCGGTCGCGACGAATTGGTGGTCAACGGTCATTCCGGCGTTCGCGCCTATGCTCCTGCGTCCGGTGACGAACTATGGTACTGCCAAGGTTTCGCTGGTCGAGGAACGCCGACCGTCACGCCAGCGGGCGACTTGCTACATGTTGTCTGTGGGCTGAAAGGCGACACTTACGCGGTCCGGCCTGGCGGCAGCGGCAATGTCACACAGACTCATATGGTCTGGCACCGTCCACGCAGAACGTCGCGCGATCTGCCAGCCCCCATTGTGATCGGCCAAAAGAGCCTTGTAATGGACATGCGACGCGCGACATTGACCGCTCACGACATCACGACCGGTGTTGAAGCGTGGCAGCAGCGCGTTGCCGACGCGGCGGTCACAGGCCAGTTTTGTGCAACCCCCGTGGCATGGAATGGAGTGGCTTTCTTCGTCGCAGAATCAGGCCAGACCTTCGGGATTCGCCCCGGAGCAGCCATGGAAATCGTGTCCGTCAACGAAGTCAACCCCGGCAAAGGCGAGATCTTTCGCTCGTCCCCCACACCAGACAAAGGCGAGATCCTGCTGCGGTCGGATAGTCAGCTGCACTGCATCGGGAAGTGACCCGAGCACACACCGGATTCAGGAGCCCATTGACCCGGATTCGTGCTGATTTGAGTCTGACGCCACGATTTGCTGGGCTCAGAGTGACGGAAACGCCCTAACATTTCGAAATCTGCCGAGAATCCTGCTGGAATTTGCGAAAATTGTCGATACACTTCTTGATCCATGCACGGGGAAAGAGCCCGTGTGACGAAACACCAATCAGATATGCGACATCGCGTCGAAAGCCAATTGCTAAAATTGGCCGAAAACACAACTTAAACGCAACCCATACAATGTCGCGGGGTGGAGCAGCCTGGTAGCTCGCGAGGCTCATAACCTCGAGGTCGTAGGTTCAAATCCTGCCCCCGCCACTAGAAACCTCACGGAATTCATTCCGTGAGGTTTTTTCGTGCCCCAATGCTTCTTCGAAACCAAGAACTGGAAGCAGCAAGACTCGATGCTTCGAACTCATTCAGAAAGTCGTAACGCAGGTCTTCAGCGGTCATTCGATCTTCAATCTTCGGCCTGTCATGATATATCGACCCGATATTGCACTACGGACGCATCGAAAATCCAACTCAGCGGCCAGCTCGGCACGAGCTTCAGCAATGGCCGTCCCGCCGTCAGCTTTCATCTGTCGGGCACCTTCACGAATCGCTTCGAGATCCTGCCGCTGCTTCAAAAGTGGCGATTGTCCATGGCATGAATCGCACTGTGCAGCCGTGCTTTCTGTTGGGTGACGATCAAGAATTCGGCGAACGCTATAAGCTGCCAAGGAACGGACCATGCGACATCGTATTTTCCCGTAAAGTACAATGTCCCAATAGTGTTCGGCACGCCAATTGCCAATTGCTGATACGGACAACCGATCCGCGATCAGGGATTTGCCTTTATTTTCTAGGCGTTCGCGAATTGTAAATTGGTCAAATTGCACGCATGACGGAGCGTTGACCTGTGAGGCATCAGCATGCCACGAACTCCGCGTGCGGAAATTAAAGACAAGGACATCACTGGGCTGAAATATTTCGCGCAGCTTGGCGGTCTGCTGAAAGAGCTGCACGCTGTGGGCTGCGAGCGGGATCGCGCTGGCAATCGCACACTGCACATGGACGAGTACTGCATGCTGGTGCTGCTGTACCTCTTTAATCCGATCGTCACATCGTTGCGCGGTCTGCAGCAAGCCAGTGACCTCAAGAAGGTGCAGAAGAAGCTCGGCTGCCCGCGATCTTCTCTGGGTTCGTTATCGGAGTCAGTCGCCGTCTTTGAACCGGAACGGCTGAAGCCGATCATCGAATCGCTCAACAAAAATCTGTCGCCGATTGCGGCGGACAAACGCTTGGCCGATGTTCGCCAGACTCCGACTCAGGTGGACGGCAGCATCGCCGAAGCTCTGCCGCGTATTGCGATGGCTTCGATCCGGGACGCTCAGTCGGGCAGCGGCGGAAAGATGAAGTGGACGCAGCATACGCACTTTGAAGTGTTCAAGGCGGTGCCTGTGCGAGTCGACGTCGCGCCGACCGCAGGCGGAGAACACGATGAACGTGCGGTGATGGAACGTGCCATCGAACCGGATCGGCCCTACGCTTTCGATCGCGGCTACGCCAAATTTGAATTGTTCAATCGCATCGTCGACGCAGGCAGCAGCTATGTTGGTCGTATTCGCGACAACAGCGTCTACCAAGTTCTCGAAGAGCGACCGCTCACAGACGCCGATCGCGCGGCGCGCATTCTTTCGGACCAGATCATTTCGCTCGGCAGCGATTCCACAAAAGAGACGTGGAACCATCCGGTGCGGCTGGTCGTTATTCAAGCGAAACCGCTCAAGTCAAAGGGACGACCGGGGACCGGTTCCACCGGTAGATTCTACCAATCTTCGCAGAGACAGCACGAAGCGTGCCGAACACTATTGGCAATGTCTCTTTTTACGTTTCCCCGCTCCCAATCAGTGGGACGCGCTGCGGTGCTACACTACCGATGGCCGACTGACGATTGATAACAACACGGCGGAACGCACACTCCGCCATCAGGCGATCGGTCGCAAGAACTGGATGTTTCTGGGCAGCGAGACGCCAGGATCACCTGCTGCGATTCTGGCGGGCGCGAAACGCCACCGTCTGGAAGCATGGACGTACGTCCGCGAGTTGCTGATGCGACTTGATGCCGACGATCTGAAACTTGAGGACATGCTTCCGGACCGCTGGGCTGCCGCCCACGCGAGTTCGTAGCCAGACCATGGGCTCGCCGGACGCTTACCCCTTTGATCGTTCTGCTCTTGGAAACTCATGCGTTTTTCAACGCACGAATTCCGTGTCATCTGGTCCCTACGTTTTCTCGGACTCCGCCGTCATTGGGCGAAGTCCGACAGGCCGAGAAGAATCGTCGAATCTGCTGAGCGATCAATCGAACGGTTTACAGAACTCGTCAAAAACAGAAAGCGCGCCTTTCGCAGGATTGAACGATTGCGCCCTCATGTGACTCAGCGTCGAGGTGTGAACCGTTTTCCGGCACACGATGAGTTACGAACCACCTAGGCCCCATCGGACGAAACATTTGGAACCTGCAGCAACTGATTGAGCAAAATCTACTGAACTATTGCATTGATCGTCTGAGCATTTGAAGTCGGAGTGGTATTACTCCACGTGTGTTGTGCCGCGCTGCCACTCCTTCGCTACTTTCCACACACGTTCCTGCAAAGTTCGACAAAGTTCCGGTGTCAGTCGAAGTTCCGGGTCTTCTCGAAGTTTCTCACCGACTATGAATGGCGGCATGTCGAAGTCGACACCGACTGGCGACTTTCCGGTTAGCACGGCGTAGAACATCCACGCGTTGACAATGGTGCCCAGTTCGTTCTGATGAATATTGGCGGGGCGCCACAGATAATCCACTCTCGGCATTCCTTTCGGAGGCTGTGTCGTCAGGTCGTGATAGACAACAGCCGCAGGAACGATGGTGGCTCCCGTTTCTTTTTCCAGTCGACGCATATCGCGAACGGATCGTTGGGTTGCGTCCGTGTAGCTTTGCTGCGTTCCGCGATTGCCGGGATGCCGCGGTTCCCAGGTCATGAAGACGATCGTTCTCGTCGCGCCCTTGTCAATTTCGGCCACGAATTTTCTCATCGTCTTTAGCTGGCCGCTGGTGATGACTACCGAGTCGTATTCTCCCGACGCAATGGCTCGACCGACTTCGGGCTTTGCCATAGCGCTCAGAGGACGACCGTAGTCGATAATCTTCTCGGTCCTGATTCTCGTCTTGGCCCCTACTTCCAGAGCCTTCGCCAGGTAGTTGGAAACGCCTCCTTCATTGGCCATGAAGCTATTGCCGATAAACAGGAATGATTCTCCGTTTCGTACGGTCCTGGAGGTTGCCGGTTCATTGCGTGCAGTGGTGTCTGAGTTGCTTGGCATCGTTTTCGGTGCTTGCCGAGTGGCGGATTCTCTCAACGTAAACGTGCCGTTGTTTCCATTGGTCGACTTGTAGCTTCCCGTCAATTGTCGATCGCTGATGGCCCCATTCCATTCGTAAGGATGGCCACTAATCGTTGCTTTGCCAGCCAGGATCTCATCGTCTCGTGATGATTTCGATTGAAAGTCTACGCGATATTCAAACGGGTCTCCTTTGAAAGTTCCGTTGAACACAGCTGACCAGCGACCTGGCTGATCTTTTTGGGCAACACATTTCAACGGGCCACTGGTGCCGTATTTTCGATTGTTCCATTTGCCAGACCATGTTCGTGTTTCCGCCGCCGAAGCCGGAATGATGGACAACGCCAGAAAGAAAACCGAAAAGCATTTCATAACACTGATCCTTAATTGGTTAGCAACAAATCCCGGGCCCGGTGCGTTGACGTTCAACTCAATTGCAACAATGGGGAATGGTCGTTTCGGATCGAGTCTGTCAGGAATTAGCAAATTTTCCGCAAGACGATGACGAGATGTTGCCGTGGCGTCGTCAGGCTCGAAAAACGCTGACGCCGGCGTCAGCGGAATGGCACTGACGTTAAGTGAGCCTAACGCGTTCGCGTCGTGTCACACACAGTTGATGAATTAATGAAGGCTGCGTATTTGTTGCTCGTTTAACCCATGGTCGCAGAACAGGCTCAGAATTCTTGGTCTGCGACCACGGGTTAAACGGGGTTAATCCAAATACAAAACTCTGAGACACCTCACGAAAGCCGAGCTTTGCCATTGGAGTCAGCGTTTCGCGTTCACTGGCCGAAAGCGGACTGAGTGGAACGTGGTCGCCGAGTAATATGCGCCCAGGCCAATGGAGGTTCGCTTAGGCAATCGCCATTGTGGAATCAAGCTCAGGTTTGATCCGTTGCCTTTGTAGGTCGTGATGAGTTGCCCGTCCAGAAACGCTTCAACTCGATCGCGGCGGACGGCGAGGCGAGCCGTATATCGCTGTTTGTTGATTAGCTTGTACCCCGTGACGCGAGTCGCATTGACTTCGCAGTTTTCCCCATCGATGTTTTGAAAACCGGCAAGGTTCTGGGCCCACGCGTCGATGTCCAGCGTCGCCTGGTGATCGTTCCGAGCAAAGATGAGTGCGATGGAATTCTCGCCTGAGTTGCGTGTGAACGTGACTTCAAGATCGTATTCGTCGGGTACGTCAACCGGCAGGCCAATGCGTGCCCAATGTTCCCTGTCAACGGAAAGTGCACCATCATTCATTCGCCACCGCCCCGCCATCGCCGTGCCGGGATTTACCATGGGCAATAATTTCACCCAGTCGTCACTGCGGCCAGCATCAGATGGAAGTGTTGTAGCGGTGTCCGGGGAAGTGGCATCACGAGGTTCTGCCGTTTTACTGAAGGCCGAAGTGTCGCTCGGCGTTTCATTGTTGCCGGGCGGGAAGAGGATCAAACCGGTCACGACAAGCACTGCTGCGACCGCCAAAAAGATTCCCGTTTTTGTTGAACGGCTTTGGCGGTTTATCGCACGGCGTGACGTGTTTCGACGACTGGGGGCGGTTTTCTGCGACTGCGAAACCGGAGGTAATTCCTGCGTAGGCTGCCACTGGCTGGAAAGATCCTGAGTTTCCATCGCTGGTTCTGAGAGTGAATTGGGCGCTGCCGCAGCCGCTGGCTCTGCAACCGACGAGAGCAGTTCGGAATCTTCCACAGAGATCGCAGACAGGTCTACTTTCAACAATTCAGCTTCGCTGTAGGCAGGCTGCTTGTTGTCCGATATCGCGAACGTGGTCTGTCCGGCCTGAACTGCAGTTTCTGTATTTGCAGCCGACGATGGACCGGTCTTCAGGAATCCGTCAACGGCTTTGGCGATATCGCGTGGCGTTTGAAATCTGTCGGCGGGAATGCGTTCCATCATGCGACCGGTGATCTCAATCACTTCGTCGGGCACGTCCGGACGCTTGTTGGCGATTGGTGATGGCGACATTTCTGAATGCGCCATCAACTTCTGCACTGCGGTGCCGTCCGGATACGGCGGATGTCCGGTTAGCAGAAAGTAGCAGGTACATCCTAGGCTGTAGATATCGGCTCGAGTATCGGCGGCGTGAGCGTCCATGACCTGTTCCGGAGCGATATAATCCGGAGTGCCAAGCACCGATCCCACCAGTGTTAACGCGTCTGCCGTACGACGCATTTGGTCGCTGGGATCTTTGTCGCCGCCGTTGGCCGGTTCTTCCTGTTCGCGGGCGAGACGCGCGAGACCAAAGTCGAGTATGCGGACGCGACCGTCCAGCGTGATCATAATGTTCTGCGGCTTGATGTCGCGATGAACCATGCCCTGTTCAAAAGCATGGTGCAGTCCTTGCGCAACCTTGCGAACAATTCCGCACACTTGATGAACGGGCAGCGGACCGTTGCGCCGAATTAGTTCCGCAAGACTAATTCCGTCGACGAATTCCATGACCAGAAAATGCAGATCACCGGCCTGCTCTGCATCGTAAGCTCGAACGATGTTCGCGTGCGTCAGACACGCCGCCGCCTTCACTTCGTTCCGAAACCGTTCGATTGCCTGAGGGTTGTTGATGAACTTCGCATCAATCACCTTCAAGGCGACCTCACGGTCCATCATGCGGTGCTGCGCCTTGTAGACCATTCCCATGCCGCCTCTACCTAGCGGTCCGAGAATTCGGTATCGCGGATGATCAATCAAGGCCGCAGGAATTCCGTTTTCCGCATCGGCTGGCTGCGTCTCCGAATTTAGAACAAAGGAAACATCGTCCGCATCGGTATCGACATCAAGCAGTTTTCCGCTCAGCGTATCCTGCGGCAGTTCCGACATCGCACGGCAACAATTATCGCATTGTTCAACGTGACGTTCGACCATCAATCGATCATCGTCCGACAGGCGCCCGTCAAGAAAGGCGGTCAGCTGAATCTGGTCGGGATGATCTGTTATCGACGGGTTCAAAATCGTCTCTCACTGCGCCGTGTATCTCGCGGCGGTTGATGTGACTGGCTGACGTGTCGCTCAGTCCAACGGGTAAATGTCGTATCAATAATGAAATGCGGTGCTGGTGAGATATCTTTCCGGGAATTTCGACAAGCCGCCTGGAATTTGGAAAAAACAGGGGCCGATCAGTCAACCAGACCCCGCCCGAGTTCACGAATTCGACTCATGACACGAGATTTCGCGATGTAAACGGTATTGACCGTGATCCCCATGTCTTCTGCCACCTGAGCTGCCGTGTGGCCATCGACAGAGACGCGTTTGAATGCCTGCCAGGTGTCTTCCGGCAACGACGGGCGAATCTGATCTAATAACGACTGCAGCACATGCTGATCGTGTTCTTTGTTCCACAGCTGACTGAGTTGGCTAGTGGGATCGGCCATTTGGTCCAGCACCTGTTGGAACTCGCTGCCGCCGGCCGCAGACGGACGAAACCGGTCGGCTCTCCAAGATTCTCTAAGGCAGTTCACGGTAATGGAACGCAGCCAAGTGCGAAACGAACCTGTTCGTTGCCGTTCGAATGCCGGTAGCTTGCGAACGACAACGGAGAGTACTTCCTGAACGACGTCGTCAGCGTCCTGCCGAGACGACGAATATCGCCGCATCCAAACGCGAATCAACGGCGTATACAATTCGACAAGCTGGCCCCAGTCGGCTTCCTGAGGCGCATGCCTGAGCCGTTCGAGCAAACTGGCCGAGGTCTCCATCGTTCGTTCCGTCTAAACAAATGAGGCAATATCCGGACGCACCGACAACAGGATAACACGCCTGCTGACGAAATCGAACGTCAGGTCCCGAATTCCGTCGCAGCCGCTCGCCGACGGCTTCGACGATGTCATCAGTTTAAGAGCGGATTCTTGTTGGACTGTCAGGAGATCTTTGTATCGATGCTTGTTCCTTGAAGGATTGATGCGGTTGAACGTTTGTACGGCAAATCGTTCAGATAGACACTTTGAAATTCAGAACACGGCAGGCAGCGGAGTTCTGAATCCGTTGTGAAAACCGACAGACAGCAGGTCACCTTCCGGCGCTGGAGAAAGTTTTTCCGTATTTTCTGAAAGGTCTCGCGCGAAACCGCCATTTATCTCTGCCCGTCAACCTTCCAATCGGTTTTTAGAAAGAGAAAAATGATTCGCCAAATTGCCGCACAACTGCTCAATTCACTGAAACTTACGCGAAGAAACGGCCGTCGTCGCAGAAAATCGCTGTCGTGTGAGGCGCTCGAATCACGACTGTTATTGACCGCTGGCGTCGCTGATCTGACACTGCTGAACGACGAATTTGATGACGGTTCCACGATCGATCAGTGGCAACTCGTCACGGAGACCGAAGGATGGGATGCCCAGCCATTCGAGACGTTTAATATCAATCAAACCACAGCCGGTTCGCTGACGATCGAGCCGCACACTTCCACGTGGTATCAGGATTACCCGGGGGAACTTGCCTTCAAAGACGTTTCCGGCGACTTCCTCGTCACGACGTTGGTGACGATCAGCGACCGCGATCAGATTGGTGACAGCGATGCGGACGACATTCCGAATGGCAGCTCTTTCTCGCTGGGCGGTTTGATGTTGAGAACGCCGAGAGCGATTACGGCCGCCGCAACGGAATGGACTCCGGGTGGCTCGAACTTCGTCTTCCTGTCGATGGGACATGGCTACAACGGCGAAATGTCGCTCGAATCGAAAAACACTATCAACAGTGATTCGGACTTCGAACTCATTTCCGTCGATTCAAACACCATCGAACTACGCGTTCAGCGTGATGGAAGTTCGGTCACCACGATGTACCGTGAAGTGGGTGCAGCAGATTGGCAGTTCGCCGCAAACTTTGACCGACCGGACATGCCGGAAACATTGCAGGTTGGACTCGTGGGTTACACCGACTATGGCAAGACGTCCACGTTCTCACCTGAGTATGCCAATTCCAACACGCTCGTCGACTCTCCGGAGAACAGTGCAAACAGCAGCAACCCCGCGATGGCATACTCGCCCGATCTGCGAGCGAGTTTTGACTATGTTCGATTCGAACGACTCGGTTCCGGTTCCGGTTCAACCGCCGGCGATCCACGGCCGATGGCCACGACCGATGTTGACGTGGTGAATCCCGGTTTCGAAGACATTTCCGGAGAGAACCCGTTCAACGAATTCACCTTTGGGCCACTGAACGGCTGGGACCTCTACGATCCGGAAGGACTTACCAATGGCAGCGGGGGATCCGGTTTCTTCATCGGAACGCTGATGCCCGGTGAAGTTCCAGGTCAGCCCGGCGTCATTCAGAATTTTCCCGGTGGTGCGGCAGAAGGTGATCGCGTCGGCATCGCATTCAACTTCGATGGCACGGGCGACGCGGGTGAATACGGACTCCAACAAACCCTGACTGCAACCCTCGCAGCGAACACAAGCTATTCACTGTCGGTCGATATTGGGAACATCGCAACAGGCTTCGCTCAAAGCGGGCAGACGTTCTTTCTTGATGGAGAACCTGGCTATCGCATTGATTTTCTGGCCGGCGAAACGTTACTGGCGTCGGACGATAGTTTGCTGACCGGATCGATAGCGGAAGGCGAATTCGCGACCAGCATCGTTACCTTTAACACTCCTGCCGATCATCCTCAACGGGGCCAAGCGCTAACCATCCGTCTTGTGAACCTCAATGAAACGGCGTTGGTTCCGGCGGGCAATGATTTAGAAGTCGACTTTGACAATGTTCGCCTGACCGCCACGATGCGAGCCTTCGCGCAAATCGACGATCAGCAAACGCGACCGACCGAGCCTCTGGTCATCGACCTCGACGCCACAACGGCTGACGGCACGTCCGTTGAATACACCGTCGAGATCGTCGGGGCTGAGCGATATGAACTCGATCAGCAGTACGAATTCGAAGCAGGCGGCGTCGCAGCAGATGGGGCACCGCTTTATTACGAAGAGTATCAGGATTACGGCGTGCGTTGGCTGCAAAGCAACAGTGGCTGGATGTTCCTTCAAGCGGCAGGAACGCTGCATGAATGGCAGGGCAGCATTGACGGCAGTCCCGAGATCGCATCGCTGGGAGAAGATGTCTTCGCTGCCCCGTCGTTGTTGCACGATGCGATCGACGTTGGCACCGCGACGCTGGACGGCAACACACTCACGATCACGCCGGCCAATGGCTTCGTTGGGACATTCGAAGTGTCGATTGTCAAGACTGCCGACGATCTATCGGAGACGGAACAGTTCAGTGTCGATGTGACAAACGTCGCGCCCGAACTTCCGCAAATCGGCGAACAAACCATCGCTACGGACGAGACGTTGACACTCGAAGTTCCTGAAGTCGATGCGGACGGCGACACGATCTCTTATGGCGTCGAACTGATCGAAAATGTCGCGGCAGACTTGCGAGACAACTATGCGATTTACGCCAGCCACGACCTTGTGGCGTCTGACTATGGCTACAACTATCTAGGACGGCAGGAACGTTGGGTGCAGTCGTCTTCCGGCTGGTTATTCATCACGGAAGAGGGCGTTGTGCGTCAGTGGGCGGGATCGTACGACGCGAGTCCGGCGATCACTCGTCTGGACAACCGATACCATGCGGACCCGAGCTTGCTGGTGAACGCCGAGCATGTGGACTTCACAACGTCCTTCAGCGACGGACAACTGCAGATCTCGGTGCTCAACGGCTACACAGGTCAAGTGCACGTAAGGTTGCAGGCGACCGATGGACTCGAAACTGTGGAGCAGTCGTTTCTGGTCAACGTCACACCACTTGACGACGATGATGAATAGCTGACGCTGATTAACGGAGTCACGACATCACGACAAACTTATCCGTGGAAGCACGGATAAAGGCTGGCTTGGCGATTAACCGTCAATTCTTGTGTTCCAAAGGTAGATCGTGTGGACGCCACCATTCTGCTCCGGTCCGGCATAGCGACGCAAGCTCGGTAAATCACCACTGTGGCTTCAATTTGTGTCAGGACGTCGCGTGGGCTGCGACCATCTCGGACCGGACAAATTGTTTAAGAAGATCGCGGGAAACGTAAAAGGGAGGGAAACGTAAAAGGGGACATAGTACTTTTCCATAAAGTAGAATGTCCCCTTATTCTATCTTGGGCGTCAAGAAACGCTGAAAGCCGTTCACGATTACTGCACTGCCAATGGATACTCATTCCCCGCGGCTGCTGATGTTAATGGTCAGGTCTTCGCTAGATATGCGAGCGAAGGAATACCGCGCACTTACATTGTCGCAAGCGATGGTCATATTGCGTTTTCCGCCACAGGATTTTCGTTATCGGACATTGATGAGTTGCAGCAGGCTCTCCGCAAAGAACTCGCAAAGGCAGCCGGCGCTTAACAGTATCACAATCCCATCGCGGGCCTGCCGAACCGTGATCGCGGGCGTTACTTTCTTCCCTCGCACTATATAGTTCTTGGCGAAATAGGACCGCGCAGAATTCTACGCAAGCCGATGATTCCCCATGACCAACCGCGTAATCTTACTGCGCCCATTCCGTACATGTTCATCTAATCAGTCACCCTCAGCTTCAAGCAAGCACAAAACAATTTCTACAAAGTAGATTTTTGTTATCTTTTCCGAAAAATCCCCAAACTCCTCCCTCCAAACTCTTGAAGAGCACTGCCCATTGTTTTCTGCTGATGGACCAAGTCCCGCGATTAAACCACTTCAATGAGGAGTAGATTCGATGCGTCTCCTGTTAAATCTTGCTGTTTCTATGGTTTTGGTCACATTGATTGCAATAAACGTTAGTTCAAGTCCGTTTTTGGCTCAGGCTTCCGGTCAGGATAGCGAATCGAATTGCGAGGATCCAAAGCCTAGCGAAGATTGCCAGTGCTGTACTGACTGTGGTTGTTGGCTCTGCCCGTAGTTTCCCCTTAGTTTTCGGAGTATTAATTATGAGAAATCTAGTTCTTGGCTTGCTCGATGGCAGTCGTGTCGCCTTATTGGCGGCAATTTGTTGTTCACTTGTTGTCGGAAGCATTGACGCGCAAGCTGCGCGGTTTTTTAAGACCACGAATGGGATCGCTGTCACATGCCCCGGTTCATGCACTCTGGTCAACGGTAGCGCATGTACGGTGACCGCTCCCCTGCCAGCTACGGGGATTGACACCGGGTGCGGGCCTACCGCCTGTCAGATTTGTTCTAGGGCTTCCTTTTCTTGTCCGGGGACTATGCCGGGGTTTATTTCTGGTACTAGGCCATGTAACTGTTCCGTATCTGGGCGGAGCTGATGTCTTTGAGCCGATTATGGGGGAGGAGATTCGTGACTTCACACACCGCGAAGCTCTGTGTGATTTTTTCTCTGTTGGTTGCGGTCTCCTTCGCTGACGAAGTTGATGATGTTGTCCTTCGGAACGAGTCGAGCCTTGGGGAAGTACGTGATTATTATTTCAGGCTGGATTCTTTTGCCACTGAAGATGATTACGGTCTCGGGGAGCTTATTCATGAGGCGACCGAGGAGGTTTGGCAATCTGGCATCAATCGCAGGCGTGTTCTCCGCCTTTTGAATACGCTTGGCCCAGAAGGGCGTGTGGTTCACGGGGAGCACGGTGCAGTTACGGAATACAGCATTGTTGACAGTGAGCTGCGGAAAATGAGTTTATGGGATCACGAGTATCCGCCGTTTACTGTGCCGCTCGAATTCGGGCGAAGCGAGCGTGAACTCGACATTCCTTGTCACATTGACGTCGCCGACCCGACAGACATCGATCGCGCTACTGCTATCGATCGTTCCAAAGTGTATTGGGATATGTTTCCGGGTACTACACTTAAAGACATCAACGAGGTCTCTACTCTTAGTGCCGTTGAGAGTGGTGACTCCGGAATCGTTCGTCTCAGAATCGACTCTACAAACGCTCCAGATCTTTTAAACGAGAGCTCCTTGGGCGTCGGTACAGTGTTTGATATCGACCGCAATCATGGCTACATGGTTTCCCGTTTAGAGTACGTGCGAGGTGGTGCGAAAGTCGTTGTTGAAGGCCGCGACTTCAAGAGGACTGAGGGCGGCTTCTGGTATGCGTCTCGCTGGGAGGGGACTGTAAATGGCAATTTGGCCTCTAGGACTATCGTCCAAGAGTTGCGGGTGAATGTCGGCTATTCGGCCTCTGATTTGGAGGTTCCTTTTCCAGAGGGTGCCAAGGTTACTACTGTTCAGGGCGACATTTATCTCTGGGGAAAGAACTCTCCTGCCATGGTTTTTAAGTCGATAAAGGATTATCGCCAAGAAATATATGCGCGGGCGAGAAATTATCAGCGGGGACTAGCGAGCGAGAATCTTCAGCCCACTGATAGTGGTTCGGGTGTGTCTTGGCTTGTCTGGTTGAACCTCTCGTTTTTCGCGCTCTTGATTGGCTTGGGCGTGCTACGCCGTAAGATTGCATCGCGTAATGAGTGACGAAGAGCCAGCTTTAACGTTTCGAAAGTCAAGCTCTAGTGTATTTGTGTACGCTTGTTCCGCCTTGGTTCCCGTCGCGATCTTAATCGTTGTTTTGGTCAGCGTTTCAGCGAGACACGATGACGTAACCCATTTGGCCTTTGATCCGGCGTTCATCAGCGGTGCTGACCACTGGCTGTTGCCAACTGTCTCGCAAAAATTTTCTCTTACGCTCGTGAATCTCGGCTCGATTTCGGTCGAGGTGACGGACTTACTGTCAGTGCGCGGGTTAAAACCGGCCACTTGTTTGCGGGTCAAAACCGGCCAGGGTTTTGGTGGAAAGTGGTCTAATTTGCTGGTTTTTTCGTCGTGTTTTTCGGTGGACCCGGTGCGCGGGTTTGGCCGGTTTTGGAT
>JBDNHJ010000024.1:0-36353 GCA_041688835.1 Fuerstiella sp. | reverse complement strand
GCTGGCAGCGCCATTGTTCCCACTTCTGACCGCGTGCAACCGCAGGAAGTGCGAATTCGTTCAAACACCAACGTTTTTGACGTCGTGTTTCTCACCTCAAAGGTGTGGGTAATCTCGACTGAGGTCGGAGCTGCAATTAGCGTGGCAGGAAGAACGTGACGAAAGGTCGGTAGATCTGATGGTCGAAGCGGCACATGACTTCTGACTTCTGACTTCTGACTTCTGACTTCTGACTTCTGACTTCTGGGCTCATCCGTCGTCCACACAACCAGCAGAAACGTAAAAGACGCTCCAAACACAGTAGTGAACTAGCGGTCGTTGTCGGACAATCGCCCGCTGATTCATACGAGTAAGCAAAGAAATGAAGCCTCTCACACCATCCCCCTCAGCTGACAACTTTTAGGACATGAAGTCCGCTCGGGCGCGGTAGTGCGGACCACTACAACACACTTAGTGTATAGTGTGTGTTTTTGGAACACAACCTGAAAATTGACAGAATCGAAATAATTCGCACAACGGTCGGGAAGTACTTACGTGCCGTCCGATTCAGCCGTGGGCATGTAGGTCATCCGAAGCTGAAAGGGTGACCGATGCTGGCCTGTACGGCACGCCTACCAAGGACGAGGGTGTCCGGTTTCTGGCGATGCGTGCAACGTCACGTGGAACGCAAAATTACTGCGGTCGCCGCTTTTGTAGGCCGACAACAAGCCAACCAAACCAATGTTGGGGTCGTGCGAGGTGGGGTTGTTGGGCACCGTCGAAGCGTGCCTAGTGGTCTGTCAGCATTAAAAACTGGGGTTCTGTTTTTGTAGCTCGGCGGTCTCCGCCGAGAAATCACGGTGGAGACCACCGAGCTACATTTACCCGACCCTCAAATTAAGCTGTGACAGACCACTAGCAGTGTTTCGTTGCCGCAGTTCCGGCGGTCTGCGGGCTCCAATGACCAAACTTTCACGATTGCGTGGCGGTGCCGGAACTGCGCCCGTAGCGGCTTGTTTCGGTCGACAGCATGCGACAAATCACGAACCGGAATCCGCGAGAGCCCCCTGCGGATACGGCGCTGCGGAACTCACTTCAGTGCCATGCTCAATCTGCGGATAGCAAATCGGAATCCGCCAGCGACTTGCGTCTCGGCCTCGGCTCCGGTTCTGGCTGCACCAGCGGAATGTCTTCCGAACTGTCGATGATGATTTCTGGCACGTCGGAAGACATATCGGTCGGATCGGGGAACACAATCGCACCGGCCGACAACTGCGGATCTGGACCAAGGTGAACCTTGTAGACCGCGCCGGAAAACGAAATCTGGTCGCCCGGCAGCAGAGCACCTCGCAACACGCGCTGTCCGTTGACGCGCGTGCCGTTGGTGCTGCCTAGGTCTCGCATGTAGATCAAGCCGTCGGTTTTGACCAGAATGCAGTGCAACTTCGAAACACTGTTGTGGTCAACCGCCAAGTCACACAGGCGCGAACTTCTTCCCACAACCGTGATCGGTTTCGTCAGGGTGATGGGAGCACCACCGGTCATGGGGATGAGCTGCGCTAGCATGGTTCGAAAACAGATCGAAGGAAGGAAGCGTGTCGGAGCCGAATGATATCAGATGTCGTCCGCAATTAGTTCGTCGCACGCGGGCAGTTATTATAACCTCCGGCTTGATTCGTGTGGCGATATCAACAGTCTCGGGAGAATCCGCTTTCAAAGTCAAGGTTCTCCTGCAGCGGAACAGAGTTTGCTTTGATTTCCGCAGTGTTCACGCATCATTCGCGATTTACGGGGCTCCTAGATGTTTCAATCGTTAGTTTGAGCGCATCAGTTGCGATCCTCACCGAGTCGTCCGGCGGATGGCGAAACAGAATGGACGGTTTCGCGGCAAAACCCAGGTGATTGTTGTTTCACTTTGCCGCGTTTGACAGAATGGGCGGTTGCCAATGAACTCCACTTCAAGGACTGTGCGCTCAATGACCACTCGGACGATAGGACCATTCCAGCTGGACCGCCAAATCGGCGTCGGTGGCATGGGCGTGGTCTATTCGGCAATCTATCCTCAGAACGGCAAAACGGTCGCCGTCAAAGTGCTGGCGCCGGGGCTGATGTCGGACGCCAAAGTGTTAAAACGCTTTGAGCGAGAAATGGAAATTCTGAAGCGACTGAATCACCCCAACATCGTCAAATATTATGGCGGAGGCACGGATAAAGACCAGCGCTACTACGTGATGGAATACATCGACGGCGGTTCGCTGCTGGATGTCCTCAAAAAACGCGATCGTCTGACATGGGACAAAGCGATTCAGGTCGGACGCCAAGTGTCTTCCGCATTGGAACATGCACACAACGCCGGCATCATTCATCGCGACTTGAAGCCTGCCAATTTGTTTCTGACCAGAAAGGGTCGCCTAAAACTGGGAGACTTCGGCATCGCTCGTGACACCGAAGCCACTGCGTTAACAGCCGCAGGAAAAACGGTGGGCACCTATGCCTATATGGCACCGGAACAGATTCAAGCGGGCCCTGCGATTTCGCGAAAAACGGATTTGTATGCGTTGGGTTGTCTGCTGTACGAAGTGATCGTCGGCGAAACGCCCTTCCGATCAGACAATCCAATGGACATGCTGATGCAGCACCTGCAGGATGATCCGTATAACATCTGCGAAAAAGTTCCGGAATGCCCACTGGCTCTGGACATCCTTGTCGACGAACTGCTGGCGAAAAACCCGGACGACCGTCCCTATGATGCGCTGGCTGTCCACACACGCTTGGGCGAAATTCGAGACCAGATGCTGGTCGCAGAAAACGCTTCCATGGCCAATACTGTGATCGGCCAACAGATCGGTAGGAAGTCCAGCAAAGCAGCTCAGGTCGAATCAACCGAAGTCGCTGAAACAACGAAGAAGAAGAAAAAGAAGAAAAAGAAAAAGCCGTCTGTACCGTTTCATGAACAAACATGGTTTCTGGCAACATGCCTGTTGGTGTTGGTCGCAGCGACCGCGTGGTTTATGCACCGCGGCGAAGATTGGTACAAAGATCACTGGCGCCAGGGTATGGAAGGCGACAGTTATGCTCAACGCGAAGCTCGCGAACAGGCAGAAACGTATCTGCAAAAATGGACCAGCGGGCAGTACGCCGACGAAGCTCGCAATGTTGTCGACGAAGTCAATGCTCGCGTTCAGGAGGAGCAGCTTCGATCGCTCGCCAAACGTCCTCGATCAGACGCCTCACCGTTTCGCCAACAATGTGCTCAAGTCGTCAAACAGGAAACAGACGAAGGCTTGCTGTACACCTTCGATTGGGACAACGTTCCAGAAAAACCGCTGCAAGCCAACCCGCTGCGCGTGATGCAGGCGTGGAAGGCGCTGATTCAGAAATCCGGTACGATTGATCCGTCGAATCTGAGCGAAGAAGAACGAAACGAAATCCGCTGGCTGACTCGCGTGTGCGAAACACACCACGCCTACTTTCGCAGAAAATTGTTAGAATCCGAACTGGCCGAAGGCTTCTATCGGGAACGCATGCAGGAAGCTGAAGACTTGGCAGAGAAATCCGACCCCGCAGCCGCTGAGATCTGGAAGTACACTCGGGAAGAATTCGGGCAGATCGACAGGCTCAAGCCATTCGGCGATTACGCTTCCCAACGATTAGATCGCAAACCTGCCGACATTCCCGGTGCAAAACCGGCGTCCGCTGACCAGACAGACGAAGGTCAGGCAGGCGAAACCCAAACAGACATGTGAGCGGTCGGTTTTCTAAAGTCTGAGGCGTCCGGCTGCTGAGTTTGGGATGGGATCGACCGCCCGTTGACCTGCATCTGTCGTCGACCTACAGTTCCGCGATGTTCCTCGGATCCGTCGACTGGGGGTTGATCTCTGTTTTCCGCGTAGGCCCCGTCTGCCATGTCACAGTCGAACTCCCCCATTGATGTTGAAGTCCGGGCGGCGGTCCGCAGCGACTTGCCACCGCTTCGACGGTTCATCACTCAGTTTGTCGAACAAAACAGGCTGCTGCCACGCACCCGGAATGAACTCAAAGAACTGATTCCCTTCGGCTTCGTCGCCTGTCAGGGCGAAAAACTCGTTGGCTTCGCGGCACTCGAAATCTACTCCGCCAAGCTGGCCGAAATCCGCAGCCTCGCGGTGGCTCCGGAAGCCCAAGGACGTGGCGTCGGAAAACGCTTGGTGGAAAAATGCGTGGAACTGGCCCGCTGTCGCAACGTCTTGGAAGTCATGGCCATCACTTCAACTGACGATTTTTTTCGAGCCTGTGGCTTCGACTTCACACTGCCCGGCGAGAAAAAAGCGCTCTTCATGCAAACTCGGGAAGAAATCTGAGCGATCCGGTGGCTGCGCATGAGACTCGACAGTCGACGAATGCATCACGCCGCCGCCTGCGATTCAGTCCCAGAGGGCAACGCCGTTAAGGATTTTCGCAAGGGAAGACATTGGTGAAATAGGAATTGCCATCTGCGACGCAAGCCCGAATGGGCTGACACAGTCTTTGCCAGGGCCATCAGGCCCCGGTGATGTCTAGGAGTCGCGGAAAGGCCCGCAGGGCCGACACAGCAATGACTGTTTCGTGCATTTCTGTCGGCCCTCCGGGCCTTTTGCCATGGTGCAGAGACTTCCGGTGGCTCACGTCACCGGCAGAGGCTGTGTCGGCCTTCCAGGCCTGAATCGCATTCTCATCTTTTCTGCTCTCTATGTTTTTGCGGCCAACAATCCTTAACGGCGTTGCCCAGAGGGACGACGGACTTTTGCCGGTGACGAGATTCACCGGTTTATGTTTTGCCTGATTCTTGAGTCCCGCTGGGACTTGTTTTGTGAATGGGATGACATCCGTCGGCTACCGCCGACGGCAAAAGTCTGTCGTTCCTACCGGGACTGCAGCCCTCGAAACAAAGAAACGAACGACAAACACGAAAACGAAACTCATTAATTCCATATTTTTTACACCCCACGACAACGCGGCAGTTCACGACGCCGCTTTCTGAGTTCCACGCCCGCTGGGAACTCGGACTTTCTCTTCAGGTGTAGCGCGCCACACGGGAGCTAAAAAAGAATGAGAGCAATATTGGCATCTCAGGAATTGAGTCAGGACGAGTCTTAGGTACCATCGATCTTTCGACTTGCTGACGCGGATGTATTTCGACTTTCGGCAATGTTTGCATTGCATGGTGCGGTCCTCAATGTTGCCTTCATCTTGGTGTTCTCGTCCATGAATTCCTGCACATCCTGCCGGTATGTCTTCGGCTGTGGTGGATTTTTCCCGTCGCCACTTCCCCTCAGAGGGTAATCCCGAATCAATTTGTTCACCAAACCGCACGGTTGTGCCGCCTGTGCCGAACACTTGGGCTCACTTGATGGCCCCAGACACCGTTACCGACAGTCAGGCTTTGCAGGACAGTTCACAGCACTGGTCGCAGGAAATCTGCAGAATGACGGGCGTTGACGCCCTTCAAGCTGCCTCTCGGGAAACAAACATGCTCGCTGCCGAACTCCACCAAGGTGCCGTGACTGTCATTCATTTGTCGGAACACTTTGTCGGACTGAAAGACCAGGCGACAACGCTGGTGAATCCTTCGAAGCCTCCAGCAGAGGATTCTTCACAGCCATCGGTCGAGGCGTCTTTCATGCCGACAAACCGTCGGGCGAAAGTTCGTCCGGTGAGGGATTCGGTTTGCAAAGTTGCCTGCGGAGCGAATAATAAAGTCTCGCAGGTGATTCAAACCGAAATCAACAAAACCCAGAGGGGGATTGACATCGGTTCCTCTGTGTTCGATACTTTCTTTACAAACACAAGTAATGATTCCCGTGTTTCCCGCCGACAGTTCGCCGAGTTCCCACCATGCTGTTCCGTCGTTTGGCCATTCTAGCTTCCTTCCTTGTTTGCTGTCCCGTGGGCCAGAGCGAGGAGATACCGGATTTTGCGCCTGAGCAGGTCGCGTTCTTCGATTCAGAAGTCTTGCCCCTGTTGGAGCAAAACTGCCTGAAATGCCATGCCGGAGAATCACCCAAAGGTGACCTACGGCTGACCAGCCGCGCGGCAATACTCAGTGGCGGCGAATCAGGGCCAGCCATCGATCTGAACGGTATCGCCGACAGTCCGCTGATCCAAGCGATCAATTACGACGGCTATGAAATGCCACCCAGCGGTAAGATGTCTCCTCAGCAAATTGCTGTACTCACCAAGTGGGCACAGATGAAGCTAGCGTGGCCCGCAGATCTGCATGAAATCGAATTCGAAGCGGAAGCTGGTCCGCCTCAAGTGAACGCAGAGTCTAAGAAATTCTGGTCGTTCCAACCTGTCAAACAGCCAGACGTACCGCAGGTGGCGGATGCTGGTCACAACCCCATTGATGCGTTCATCCGTCGCGACTTGGAAACAGCGGGACTGCAGCCTTCACCACCCACGAATGCCGGTGAACTGGTTCGACGAATTTACTACGACCTGCTGGGATTGCCTCCGGGGCCGAGCGAAGTCGAAACGTGGGTTGCGAAAATTTCGGCGGGCGATGGTGGCCTGAACCAAGCCGCGATCGCAGAGCTGATTGATGAATTGCTGCAGTCGCCACATTACGGAGAGCAATGGGGTCGTCACTGGCTGGATCTGGTGCGCTACGCAGAAACCAATAGTTATGAGCGTGACGGAGCCAAGCCGCATGTATGGCGCTATCGCGACTACGTGGTGCAGTCCTTCAATGACGACAAGCCGTACGACCAGTTCGTGATCGAACAACTCGCCGGGGATGAAATTTCGGAACCAACGACCGACTCCATCATTGCCACGGGCTACTACAGACTGGGCCGCTGGGACGACGAACCCGCCGATCCCAAGCTGGCGTTTTACGACGAAATCGACGACATCGTCGGAACCACCAGCCAAGCATTTTTGGGCCTGACCGTAAACTGCGCCAGATGCCACGATCATAAGATTGATCCGATCCCGCAGCGCGACTACTACAGCATGGTTTCGTTTTTCAGAAACGTGCGGCGTTATGGAGTCCGCGGGGATGACTCTGTGATCGACGCTTCTGTCACGGAAATTAACAGACCGGCCGATTCCGGCGTCTACGAAGCGGCGTTGACCCGCTACCAAAACGATACCAAAGACGCAGAAAAACATCTGCAACGCATCGAAAAACTCATCTGGGACGACTTGCAGGATGTTGAAAAGGAAGAGTTTCAACATGCGATGAATCGCGTGCCCATCGTCTCAAAACGCCAAGGCGAAATTCTGGACGAACGGCAGGTCAAACAATACAAGCGGCAGTCTGATCGGCTGAAAGACCTCAAGGCGAACAAGCCCAAAGGTTTGGGTGCGGCACTGTGCGTGAAGGAGAACGTTCACAACATGCAGCCTACGTTTCTGCTGACGCGCGGGAACCCGCACGCGGAAGCCGAAGAAGTTCAGCCAGCATTCCCTTCAGTCCTGTCGCCGCCTGAGGCCGTCATTCCTGAAATCTCCGAAGGCGCACAATCATCTGGACGCCGCAAGGTGCTGGCCGATTGGATCGCCAGCCCAGCCAATCCGCTCACAGCCCGCGTGATGGTGAACCGAATTTGGCAGTTCCATTTCGGCCGTGGCATCGTACAGTCGTCGAGTGACTTCGGTTTTCAGGGCACTCCACCGACTCACCCAGAACTACTAGACTGGCTGGCCGCCAAGTTCGTGGAATCCGGCTGGTCAGTGAAAGCCATGCACCGCCTGATGATGTCGTCTGCGGCCTATCAAATGTCGTCGCGGCCGAATGAAGATTCTTACGCCATCGACGCCGTCAATAAATACTTCTGGCGATTTGACATGCGACGCCTGTCGGCTGAAGAAGTGCGAGACTCGATCCTGTGGGCCAATGGCAGCCTCAATCAGGACAAGATGTTTGGCCCCAGTATTTACACAGACATCCCGGACGCCGTGAAGGCCGGCCAGTCTCGCCCCGGAGCCGGCTGGGGCGATTCGTCACCCGAAGACAAAGTGCGACGCAGCATCTACATCCATGTGAAACGCTCACTGCTAGATCCGTTGCTAGAAAGCTTCGACCTTGCCGACACAGACCAATCCTGTCCCGTACGATTTGTCACCGTCCAGCCCACTCAGGCGCTCGGCATGATCAACAGCGATTTCATGCAGCAACAAGCCGAAGTGTTTGCGAAGTACGTGCAACAATCCGCGAAAACACCGGAGGCACAAGTCCGCACGGCACTCGCGCGAGTCATGCAGCGGACTCCTTCGGCAGAAGAAATTGCTCAGGGTCTGGAATTGATGGAATCATTGAAGACGGAACATCAGATGAATGATGACCAGACCCTGAAATACTTCTGCCTGATGGCGTTGAACCTGAATGAGTTTATGTATCTGGATTAGCAACTCACCGATGCCGGAATTATTGGGCATAAGTCGTTTAACCCGTGGCCGCAGGCGGGGTCGATTCGCAAGCGTATTCCTTGCCTTCGGCGGCGGGTTAAACAAGGAAACTTATGCACGGGGGCTTAACTCGCGATTCCGCGTGACAAAAACAGCAGTATTTTTCACTCGACTTACACACCGCGCTTGACGATTCTTCGAGTCAACACATCAACCGTGATTGTTACGCGAACAGGCGTGACCTAACACTGGACCAACATCATGACACAACCCAACTTCTGCGGACGAACGCGTCGCGAAATGCTATGGCAGGCGGGATCAGGATTCACCGGCTTGGCTTTGACGGCCATGATGGACAAAGACGGCTTCTTCAACAATCAAGCCGTCGCGGCTGACGGAGAAACTCAATGGGCCAACCCGTTGGCACCCAAGGAGCCACACTTCGCGCCGAAAGCCAAGAACGTCATCTTCTTTTATTGCTACGGCGGCCCCAGCCACATCGATACGTTCGACTACAAACCAACCATGTACGGCATGGATGGCAAGACAATCGATGTCAAAACATTCGGCCGCGGCGGACACAAAAATCAAGGACGCATCGTCGAACCGCGCTGGAAGTTCAATCAATACGGCGAGTGCGGAAAATGGGTCAGCGACCTGTTTCCGAATGTCGCCACGTGCGTGGACGACATTTCATTCTTGCATTCGATGACAGCGGATTCGCCGATTCACGGCTCCGCGATGCTGATGATGAATTCCGGACGCGTCCTCAGCGGAAATCCGTGCCTTGGATCGTGGGTCAACTATGGGCTGGGGACCGAGAACCAAGACCTGCCAGGTTTTGTCGTGATGCTGGACCCTCGTGGCGGCCCCATCAGCGGTTCCAAAAACTGGAGCAGCGGCTATATGCCCGCGACGTATCAGGCCACAGTCATGCGTTCGCAGGGTGATCCAATTTTGGACCTGTCGCCGCCTGACGCCTTAGCATCTGGTGGTCAGCGAACGCTGCTGGATACACTACGCAACTACAACGCAGCACATCAAGCTCCGCGCCACGACAACAGCAATCTGGCGGCAAGAATTGCGTCGTACGAACTGGCGTATCGCATGCAGTCCGAAGCGCCCGAAGCCGTGGACATTGGCCAAGAAACCGCAGCAACGCAAGAATCGTACGGCCTCAACGATCCGAAAAACGCAACCGTGGGTCGGCAATGTCTGCTGGCGCGGCGGCTGGTCGAACGCGGCGTGCGCATGGTGCAAATCTATTCCGGTGGAGCCCACAACGACGACAACTGGGATGCTCACGGAGATCTGGAAACAAACCACAATCTGCATGCGGGCGAAACCGACAAGCCATTGGCAGCATTGATCAAGGATCTCAAACAGCGCGACATGCTGAAGGACACCCTGATTGTCTGGGGTGGTGAGTTTGGTCGCCAGCCGACGGCCGAGTATGCAAAAGGCAGCGGACGCGATCACAACAGTTATGGCTTCACGATGTGGATGGCGGGCGGCGGCATCAAAGGCGGAACCAGCGTCGGCACCACCGACGAAATCGGCAGCCGCGCGGTGGATGACACGTTGCACGTCAAACATCTGCACGCCACGATCCTGCACCAGATGGGCCTAGACCCCAACAAGCTGTCGTACTTCTTTGGTGGCCTCGACAACAAACTGGTCGGTGTCGAAGGGGCTCAGCCAATCTGGGACGTCATCAGCTGACCTGCAACATGATGTTATTCACAATGAAGTCGATGCCGTCGGCCCGCCGGCACTTTCGTCGCCAAGGCGAAGCGGGCGCAGGGTTGAGATCGAGTGGCGATCTGAGTGTGACGTCAGTGCATGTCGGCCATTGTGGCGTGAAACATCGCGGTCGCGGCTGTGGCCGCGAAGCTCCGCCAAGCCTGCGGAACCACGGACCGGCGAAGTCAACGTAGGTCAGGCTCCCGCCTGCCATCATCTCGGCAACGTTCGCAGCCGCCCTCAAGCAAACCAAGCTGACAGCCGCAATCGGACACCGCCGGGCACGCAATTCGTGTCCATTCGTGGTTCAAAAAAAACAGCACCTAGAATCCGGACGAGTCCGAATCCTTCGTGTCTTTGGCTTCTTTCGTGGTTGTCCCACCACACGCCACGCGAGTGAATGCTCACTGTTCGCTGGCGTTTCGCACGCGGGGTCATCGACACCAGACAGGCACAGTCAAACGCGCCCCACAGCGGGACGGAACGAAACAGGGTTCCCGATTTTCTCGGAAACCCTTTGTTTTATCGAATGGGCGGAGGCGTTCGATCCCCAACACTAGGCTTCAGCCCTGCTAGGTAATCTGTTTGCAAAAAGTCGTTCTCTCGTTCTAATTGTGTTGTGTTTATTTACATCACCTGAACCAGCGATAGAATTCACGGATCAGACGCACGATAGACGAAGGAGCGCAATGGCTTACATCGAGTTCATCTGGGACGACAGCGAGGGCGGAAATGTTTGGTACATTGCTGAGCATGGCGTGACGATGGATGAATTCGAGCAGGCGTTTTTCGATTTCGCAGAAGAAACGACCAGCGACAGTTCCGGCCGACCAATGCGTTTCGGCTACACCGACACGAATCGTTGTTTGTGTGTGATTTGGGAAGTCATCGACGATGTTCAGGTTTATCCGTTTAACGCCTACGAGGTGGGATCACGATGAAAAATAAATCAAAGCGAGTGTTCCGCAAGGGAACGGTTACCGAAGTGGAACGCTACCAGCAGGACGTTCGCCAGTCGGAAGCCGAGACCGAAGCCAATAAAGCCATCGGCCGCAAAGTGTTGCGTCAGCGAAAGAATGCCACGGCGGCGGCGCGATCCGCACTGCAGCGGCTCGCCGAACTGAAAGAAGAGCAGGGACTCTCGTTCGCCGATCTGTCCGCCGCCACCGGAATCGAACGTGGGAACCTATCTCGGCTGTTTAACCACCCGACGCCGAACGTCAACACAGACACGCTGGTGAAGATCGCTAACGCTTTGAAGGCGACGCTCACAATGGAAGTCACGTCGCGTTTGCCCTGATCCCTAGAGCCGCAGAAGTCGCACATTAGCCAGGCCAAGTGTTGCAAACCGCCCCCCGAGAACGAAAAGAGGCCACTCGCAAACAGCGAATGGCCAGTAAATTCGTTAATGGGCGGAGGGGGATTCGAACCCCCGACACCAGGATTTTCAGTCCTGTGCTCTACCAACTGAGCTATCCGCCCCAGCTTCAGCCGGGGAGTCTAATGGGCGGGACAAAACGTTACAAGGGAAGCACTCGTTCTTTCAAAAACGAATTTCTGTCTGCGAATCACTGGTAGCGATTGCACCGATCAGGTTATTCCGCCTGCTGTGCCGCCGCGTCCAGTCGCTCAAAGACGGCTTTCATCAATAGTGGCAGAATGACCGTCGCATCGGAATAGACCTCAGCAAACTGACCGCCATCTGCCGGACTGAAAAATTTCCCCCAGCTGACGCCTTCGGAATAGGTGCAACCTGACAAGCCGCCCCAATGCACGGGCTCAGGACAAATTCTAACGCCGTACCGGAACCGCGGGGGCTCGAAATCAGTCCCGCAACGATCATTCGTAATGTCGATAAACGGCCCGACCTGTTGAGCCCAATTGCGTGGCACGCCACCACCGATCGTAAAGATGCCCAGATCCCGGTGACGTTTCACCCGCTGAGCGTACTCAAACAAATCCAAAAACGGATTGAACGACGGAGCCATCTGCAACGCGTCGGCCAGAGACACTTGCTTGCGTTCTTCCTCTGACATGTTCTTCAGTGTGGCCTGAATGGCCCACGTCGAAAAATCGAGTCCCAGTTCGCTGTCCGTGAACGCGGGAATAAACACGGGCACATCTTTTTCGTAAGCACTCCGCAGAATTCCCGTGCCAAGATTGCGTTCGCTGAGTCGCTTCCCGATGGCTCGGCAAAACGAGTGCGAACACCAGACGCCGCCGTCCGGACGTTCTTCCACCAACACGTCTTCCACCATCTTCGACAGGTCGTTCAGATTGGCTTCCATCTCCAGCGTGTCGTAGATGCGGTTGTAACCTTTTTCGAACAAATCTTCGTCCGACTGGTTAGGGTCGGCTCGATAGTGAGTCAGCCCAATGGATTCTGTCAGTCCGTGCGCGATCAACGCTCCTGTGGCCACGATGGCTTGGACACATCCACGATCGATCAGGTCACAAACCATTTTGCCCTGTTTGGCGACGGTCATTGCGCCGGAGATCGTCATCACGACGCCGCATTCCGCGTCACTGAACATCTTCGTCAGAATCCGGGATGCTTCTCCCGCCGATCTGCCTGAAAACGCAGTGTCTGACATCGCGGCCAGCATATCGGAGAACGAGTGAACGTCATCCAGATTCAGGCTCACGAGCGGTTTCAAACCGTCTTTACGTCCGTCATGAAGTTCTCTGTGCTGCATATTTCAAAAGCTCGTTGTCAAAAACTTGAAGATTGATGTCAGTGGAAGTGTAGCCATCCTCGTTCAGCTGAAAAGCAAGCAGCGAGTGCTGCTGGACGATGGCTGGAATCAGAGTTTGTGGGAATCGGTTTCTGAGTCAGTATGCACCTCATCAGCAACAGGCAACTCCGGCAGATCAAGCACCGTGGGCCGTCGTTTTCGTAAGGTCTTAGCGGGCACCAAATCACGCATCGAATCCAGCTTACCGAAACACAGCAGCCGATCGCCAGCTTGCAGCGTCCGTTCGGACTTTGGATTCGGAATCACGGTTGTTCCACGGTACATCGTAAGAGCGTTGATATCTTTGTCACGCAGCCCGGATTCACTGACCGTCTTGCCCACGTATTCGGAGCCTTCCGGAATATGGATTTCCGTGACACCATATCCACGACTCACCGTCAAACGCTGCCGCAAATCGATCTCCGGAAAATTTACCTGCGCGGCGATGTAGTCCACGATGGCTCCGGCAACATCCAGTTGTGTGCAGCGTTCAATTCCTTCGAGGCCAGGCGACGAATTCAGCTCCATGATCTGAGGTCCGTCTTTGCCTTCCAGCATGTCGACTCCGGCAATTCGCAGGCCCATAATCTGAGCCGCACGCACTGCGGTATCACAGTATTTTTCGTCCAGCGTCACAGCTTCCGTTAAGCCGCCTCGATGAACATTGCTGCGAAACTCCTGCCCCTGCGACACGCGTCGCATGGCCGCAATCACCTGATCGCCAACAACAATCGCCCGAATATCGCGGCCTTTACTTTCGGACACAAACTTCTGAATCAACACGCTCTGCTTTTGGCTCTGCAGCAATTCGATCATAGCCTCGGCGGACTGCACCGTTTCCGCTAACAGCACGCCAATCCCCTGAGTCCCTTCCAATAACTTGATAATGACGGGTGCTCCTCCGACTCGCTGAATCGCAGGCAATACGTCCTTTTTGTCGCGGACAAATGCTGTTTTCGGAATGCCGATCTGATGGCGGCTGAGGATCTGCAGACTGCGTAATTTGTCGCGGGAATTCGTAATTCCGTGTGACGAGTTCGCACAGAACACATCCATTTGTTCGAACTGACGAACCACGGCGGTTCCAAAATTCGTGATGGTTGTCCCAATCCGTGGCAGCACAGCATCAAAATCCGACAACAGTTTGCGACGAAAATAAAGGTCCGGCTCTCCCTGCTCTAGGTCGATCGCGAATTTCAGCGTATTCAACACCTTGACCGTGTGATTGCGCTGTTCGGCCGCTTCGCGAAGTCGCCGCGTGCTATAGCACTTAAGATTACAAGACAGGACGGCCAGTTTCATAAATTTCCTTTTGAACCAGAACATTCAGCCAGTAACTTAATGACGCTCATCGCTTGCGCTTGGGTTTACCACTACGATACGACGCCCCGGCATCAACGACAAAGCGACGACGGAACGCTTCGCGGCCGAGTAACATGCGAAAGCTCATTTCCGTTCGATTGGCCAGCGTTAATTCGACTGACCAGATCACCCCGAGCAGCTTGACTTCGGTGACAATCACCGGTCGCATCGACACTTCGCCGCTCGAACTTCGAACAGATCGAAACTCAAAAACTTTCGCTTCAACTTCGACAACACGATCTGTATTACCCTGCCGTGGATGCACTTTGAAACGAACATATTGTTCGCCATCCCGTTCAAATTGCTCCAGATCGACGGCATCCAATGCGGACGAGCGAGCGCCCGTATCGACTTTGGCCTTGATCGATTTGATCCCTAAACCCGGCAAACCAACCCATTCTCGCCAACCGATGACCGGCAGTTCGGACTTGGATTCGTCCAACATTGATTGTCCTCACACAGGGAAACGAAAGGTGCAAAAGCGTCGACAAGACGATGCACAGCAGTGTTGAGGAGGATAGCAGTTTTGGGCCCAGCAAAGAACCGGCTCAGACCCACGACGCACCATGTTTTGCCAGATCACGACAACGGGATGGGCCTACGCGCTGCTGAAAGGGGGCGTCAGGCGTGAAGTTGATGAGGCTTCGGACGCCGTGGAATCACCGACGGCTCGTGTTCTGGGCCCATGCAAATATCGGCCGATGATGGTATCGCGCACCAGCACGCGATAACTTAACAATCCGACCACCGTTGTAGTGACACCGACAAGCGTGAACTTCAGGAAAGACGGTAGCTCGACAAAAGACAACACCACTTGCAGGGCCGCGACAACAGGCAGATGAATCAAGTACATCCAATACGACGAATCAGCAACATACCGAATCGTCGGAGGCTCCGAATTCAGATAGCGCAGAAACACGCCCAACAGTCCGTACACCGTCAACCACGCCACCATCGCAACGGTACAGCCCAAGCCCAACCTTCCCAACAGAGACTGAGTATCGACGACTTGACCGTTCTGCAGAAACATCAACAACGCGACACAGGGTAATGAAAGCACGAGATGCAAGGGCGCGAACCTCGTGGTGCTGCGAAACCACGTGCGATTTTGGAAGGCCATGATTCCACCAGTAAAGTAGACGCTAAAATACAGCAGGCGTGACGGATCAACCAGAAACGTGTTATTGATGGCGACAATCGGACTCGGATCACTCCACAACAACAACCCGGTCGGAACAGCAAATATCATCGGCATCCACCAACGTGCCAGCCGCTCTGCCTTGACGGAGTCTTCGGCTTGAGACTCAGCCCCCAGTGCCACGCTCAGCACCAGATAGACGATGCTCATGATGATGAGATCCTGCAGGAACCAAAGATGCACCGGCCCAAAAGCCTGTGCTTGAATGTGCGCGGGAAACGGAACATGCGGCAGCATCTGAGCGGACGTGCATTGACCGGTGAGATACCAGCCCACTGCAAACACCAAATACAAGGCCGGCCCGATCGTATAAACGGCGACAAAGTAAGGAATCACGAGCCGCTTCACGCGACGACGAGCAAACCCAGCGGGTCCATGTCGGTCCATGCTCAGCTTGGCAAAGAATCCGGAGAGAAAGAAAAACAACGGAATTCTCCACGCATGCACCCACCAGAATAGAACATCGCAAATCGGTGAGGACGACTCTGTCACGAGCCACACAACACCGTCTAAAGGCTTGGAAACATAGGCCAATGTCGAATGCAGCATGATTCCCAACAACATGGCAATCGCCCGCAATGCAGCAAACCCCGGCCAATAAGCGTCGGAAACTCCGTCCGCTAACATCGGCGTTTTAGCGGATGCCGTCGTAGAGATTGTCACCCGATTTCTCCAGCCGAATGTGCTGGGCGCGAGGTGTTGAGAACCGGGGCATCAACCGAACTTGATTCCCGCACAGGAGCCAGACATTTGCCAGGAAACAGTGTGAGCAGCGCCGGCAGAAACACCAAGTCTGCAAACAGAGCCACGGCCAAAGTTGTACAGGCCATCGTGGCGAAATTCACATGTGGCGGCAGATGGCTGGTCATCACCGTGCCGAGGCCAGCCATCATCACGACCGTCGTCATCAGTAAGGCACTGCCGACTGTCGTAAAGCACCTCTGATTCGCCACCAGTGGGCTGTGACCCTTTCGACGCTCATGCTGAAAATGCGTCAGATAATGAATGGTGTCGTCAACAGCGATCCCTAGGCAAATCGCGAACGAGCAAGCTCCTGCGATCCCCAATGAGTCCCCCAGCCACAATCGCATCGCTCCGGAAGCCGCCAATGGCATCGTATTCGGTACGATGGAAATCAGACCGAGCCTCAATGAACGAAACGCCAATGCCAGCACACCGAAAATCACGAAGGCCGCCATCGTCAGACTGTCCAATAACTCGTGGATCATCTGACTCACAACCCGCCCCTCGATAATCATGTCGCTCACGAACTGAACCTGAAAGCCAGTATGAGCCGCTTCCAAGGTGTGCAATTCCCCCTGCAACTGTTCAAAGATCGGATCGAACGTCGCCACTCCTAAATCTCGCATCCGTGTCACAACCAAGGCCAGCCTCAAGTCAGGACGGTAGAACTGAGCCTTCAGGTCATCTGGCAACTTGTTCGACAGCACAGACTGATCCTGCCGGTTTGGTCCTTTAAACACAGATAGCGTGGTGCGAATGGACATTGGTCGGCCCAGAAGTTCTTGCTGTGCGATTAGCTCCTCACATTTTCGCAGCACTGTCCAGACGTCTTTTCGAGGCGTCCCTTCAGGCCATTGCACCATCAATCGCAAATAGCGAATCCCACCGACATGCTCGTCACAATGCTGCATCGCATGCCACTCTTCACATTCGCGAGGCACGCGATTACTCACACGATCATCGGGCACCAATTTCGAACAGGCCACCAAACAAGACACAGTAATCACGACACCGGTGATCGTCACCAACCTTGCGTGCTGCGATGAAAAGCTGACCACTCCGATAAATCGATTCATCAATCGGCTGAGAGGATCCTGTTGAGAACTGACGGCCATGCGTTGTCCGATCCACGATCCCGCCAGCAAGGGGCTGACAAGAATCACCGCGAAGAACGTCACAATCACTCCGATCGCAGACACACGTCCGAATCCAGCGATCATTTCAGACTTCGACAGCATCAACGATCCGAAACCGATGGCGGTTGTGATCGATGTCAACAGACAGGCCGGTCCAGTTTGCAACAGCGCGTCATAGATGGAATCTCGCAGAGTCGCGCCCGAAGCTTGCAATTGCCGCAGGCGCACCACGACATGCACACCATCTGTGAATCCGATCATCACGATCATCACCGGCAAAATAATCTTCGCCAGTTCGTTCTCACCCTGTCCAAGTAACAGCAACCATCCCAACGTCCAAGCCACGCCGACAACGGGACCGCCGCAGGCCACAATGATGGCCATCGGCCTGCGAAAAATCAGAATCTGCAGCAGGCCGACCAACCCGTACGCCAGAAACTGGATGCGCAGGTGATCCTTCGCCAGTGCTCGATCGTGAATATCGTAGAGTGCCAAAGCTCCCGTGACTCGCGTCTGTATTCCAACAGATTGCAGGTGCTGTATGGCAGTTTCACGGACAAGCTGCACCAGTGGCCGCTCTTGCGTGTTCACCAGCACCAGCACCGTTCGACCGTCGGCAGACATCAGATTCTCTGCGACCAAGGGGTGAACGATCAACGCGCTCTTGGCTGTCGCCAGACGCTCGGCCGTCAACTCTGCATCAGATTCCGGCAACAACAACGTCTGCTGACCAGTCAGCGTGACTTCCGGAATATCTCCCATCCAAGTCACATGCTGAATGCCTTCCATCGCCCGAATCGCTGCGATCGCTTCGTGCATCGCGCGGACGCGGTCCTGCCGAAAGAACTCGTCACATTCCAGCACCAGCACCACTGGTGCATTCGACTTGAACTGACCTTCGCATTCCCGTAACGCGTCGATGACTTCCACAGGCACCCAGCCCGCCGGCAATGGCTCCGCAATTCGGTGCCCCATCACACCCAGCAGCGGCGGTATGCTGAGCGCAAAAACCATCAGCCAGCCGAGGACAGGATGATCCACACAGATTTTTGCCAGCCGTTTCATTGAGCTACCGCTGGAGTCTTGTGAGATGGTTTCGACTCGGATTCTGCCGCGACCCTCGAACTGCTAGAACCATTTGAACCATTTGAACCATTTGAACCATTTGAACTATTGGAGCTGTTTGAGAATTTGGGTTGCACCAGTGAGCTCAACCGATCAACCAGCGAAGCCAGTAACTTGTCCGCATCGCTTTCCGAAAACAATTGCGTATTGCGATTCAGATGCACAATCATTTCACCGCCGTACGTACCAAAAGCAATGGCCAGATTGGTGTTTTCACGCACAGGAGCAATTCCGTCGACGCCCTGAATCACCACGTTGCCAGCAATCGCGCGCCCCTGCTTTAACGGAAACCGGTTGCCAAAGACGCGTCTGACTTCACCCACATTTGTCATCACCACCGAAGCAAAATCCGGCTGCAGCTTTCGAGACAAACCGAACAGTCCAGGAATCCACCGCGCCAGCGCGAAACCGCACAGCATAGCCGCCCCTTCATTACGGTTGATCATCTGATACGACTTCTGATGAATGGCCGACAACAGCAAGTCTGTTCTGCACAACTGATATCGACGATAACTATGGAAGACGTAGCTCAGCACATTCGCCACCGAAATCTCGTCATGCGCCGGTGTCCGCATGCTAACGGGCATCAACACCCGAAACAAATCGTCTGGACAGGCTGTTGGGTCATGAGCGGACCAGTTCGCCAGTTCCGTCAGGAAGGCCATCATGCACAGATCGTTTGTGGACACCCCCTTTGTTGCCGCCAGCTTCTTCAATGGCTTCAGGATTGATCGCGGCACGATCGCGGTGTGTAAGATGTTATTGACGACTGTGTCTTTGGCAGTGGACGGCGCATGATTCAGGATGCGATAGCTCTTCCGAAAGAACAGTCGGCCGGTTTCTAGCAGCGTATGAAGAATCGGCGCACAGCGATCGCGACGATCACCCGGCATGCACCTGCGACCGCGTTTCAGCAACGCTGAAGGATCGGGGATTCTGACAACCGGCGGTTCTTGGCCCGCCTCCACAGTCAGCTGACCGTAGCGCGCAAACACGTCTCCGAGAAATCGAATCGCACCCAAACCATCTGCACAAGCATGATGAAAGTATGACACCAAAACACCGCGGTCTTTACACATCCGCAGATCGAAGGCGACACCCGGTTCTTGCGTCAGATCAATGTGCAGTGGACAACAATTTGTGGGAGGATGCTCGGAAGTATAGCGGGTGCATTTCAGACGCGGTTGTTGCTCTGGCAACAGGCGCCACTTCGTTGACCAGTCGGAGTCATTCACAACAGCCCGTAGCAGGGGATTCAGTTCCAGCGTTTCCGAGAGCGCAGTTCGAAACGCGGCTTCATCCAACGTTCCTTCGAAGGGCACCCGTAATACGATGACCATGGGATGTTCTGGCGAGTCATCACGAAAAGCATAATGCTCAAAATCGGAAAGTCTCAAAGGGAACATGTGATCAGTGTCCGTCATAATCTGGGCCCATCGATTCTCTGGAAAAATGGCCGATCCTTCGATTTTCGCCCAGCATTTGTGGAAGAGATTTTCTCTTCAGAGTTGCGATCCGGACACCTCACTGTTCGCAGAATTCGCTATCCCTAGACACACAAGGCATCAAAGTCCGCAGACTCAAATAGCAAATATGGGCAACATAAAGGTAATGCGCAATCTGGGAGGTTCGCAAGCATTGTTTTCAGATCAAGTGTTAATGTCGGGAATCTACAGCTCTAATCGTCATAGTGTGGGCGAAGTACTTCCCGCCAGACAGCATTGGCCACAGCCGTAACTGTACGCATGTACAGGTGTGCTACACAGCGGCGATATCAGTGACTGCAGCCGTTTGCCGCAGCTGGGCAACCAATTCACTCAGCAGATCTTGGCTATCTGCAGCACTAAAGCGGTCGGGACAGCAGCGAATACTGACCGACAACGCGCCTTGAATCATGACGGTCGAGAATGCAACCGCTGTTCCTTGGCGGATCGGTGGAATGCCGCAGACATCTTCCACCAGCAGGTTTCCCATCTTGATTGATTTCCCTTCCCGCGGCAGACGACTGCTGATCCCATTCAGCAGATTTCCCATGTGAGACAGCACTGTCGTACTCATACACGTGTGCCGCGTGCGGCGCATGATAAACCGGAACATACCGGGCACTCGTTGCAACGACTGAATCGCCTGAATAAACAACCAGCCCGCTTGGTGCTGATGCACCAACTGCATCTCATCCCGGATCGTCTGCAACAATTCCTCCGGCCGCTTCATCAGCGTCACGGGCCGCGCCATAAAAACGTAACTGACAACGTTACAAGCCGGCAGCTCAAGATCCCTAGGACCGCGCAAGCTTGTCGGCACCAGCACACAGATCGTTGGAATTCGAAAACGAAACAAACGTCGTTTTCGCGTGGCCACTCTTTCGTTCCAGCGATGCGACAGCAACATCAATTCTCGCACGAGTAGATCATTCAAAGACGCGCAGTGCTGCTTTGCGACATCCCGCAGCCGCCGCGTTTCTTCTCGAGTCAACTTAATCGAATGCAGGCCAAGACCCGTCTGACGTTCTGACTGTCTGACTGCGGACTTTGCCAGAAAAGGGCGTTTTTCCTGAATCAAGTAGCGGATCGTGTACTTCAGAATGATATAGATTCGCCGTAGGATCGAGCCTGGCAAGTCAGCCACGCGGCGTCCAACGGAATCACTTCTGGTTTTCAATAGTTCCAGATCAACAGCCCGCATCTCGGGCAAATCAGCGTCTTGGCCCATTGAAAGGGCATACTGTCTGGCATACGCAATGGCGACATCTTCCAAAAACTGCGCAGCACCGATACCATCGCAGCAAGCATGATGGAACTGCATGGTGATGATGGCATGATCCGCGTGCTGTTCTCCCCAGACTCGCAGCCCAATGGTCGCTCCTAAATCCATCGGTTGCCGCCACGGTTCTTGGCTCATCCATTGATCGCGATCCCAATCCGGTTCCGTCACCTGATCGCCGGCCCAAACCCAATGACCCCCACGCCATGTTCTGTTTACCGTGCAGCACAGCAATGGGTGTCGCGCCAGCGCGTCGTCCACAGCCATGCGCATCACAGCGCGATCAACAACTCCTGCGAGACGGACCTTCAGATAAAACACCATCGGAAAACCAGAAGACTCGTCCGCCAACATAAACCGCTCGAACGCTGTGAGCGGCAGCGGGAATAAATGTTGGGGTGCAATCAATGGCATTGTCGCGAAACGATCAACTCATGAATGTGTTTCAAACGGAGAGCCCCCATCTTTGCAAGTCGTGACAACCAGTCACAAGAACAATTTCAGCGGCAGAGACCATGATGAAAACGGCCAACGTGCGGGGGCCGGTTGTCGGAATTTGCCGCAGAACCGTCACAACCGATTTCACGATCGGCAGGCAGCGTTGATGGGAGGGGGTCGGGAGTCTTTTTCAGTCAAACCGTTTCGCAAAACACGGCCGCTTTCCTCCGAAAAAGACTCCCGACCTCTTCGTACGACGCATTGCGATTCGTATTCCACCACGATCCGACCTGTCAGAAACAAGCTCAATGCTGTAAAAATGCAGCACGCTGCTGCGAGCTTTCCATTCCGCTGGTCGCTGATCGGAACACAGCATTTTGATCGACGGAGTCCACATGAAGATGCTGTTCACATTCGTTTGTATCGCCGGGCTATTCGTACCGGAAACGCACTCGGCAGACATTGACACTCTGTTTCAACAGTCCTGCCTGCAGTGTCATGCTGCCGACACGACAACCTCGTTGAATCTTCTCACGCTCAAACGCGATCTCAGTGACCCCGCCAACTTTCGGCAGTGGGAAAATATCTACGACCGAATTCGCACGGGCGATATGCCACCGAAAGACGCATCCCCACCTGACGCGCAGCATCGCAGTTCAGCTCTCTCAACACTAAAGCAACAGCTGTTGTCGGCGAACAAGACAGCAAAACATGGCCGAGGCCGCGTGCCGGCACGACGACTCACACGCTTGGAATACGAGTATACTGTTCGCGATCTGCTGGGAATCGATGGCGAATTCCAGAGCCTGCTGCCTCCCGAAAGCACGACCGGCAGCTTCGACACAGTGGGCGCGGCACAGCATTTTTCGGCACTGCACTTAGAAAGCTACTTAACGGCGGCTGACGCGGTTCTCGACACCGCGATCAGACTCCACAAGCCTCCCTATCGCAGCCATGCATTCGATCTTATCCACAACAAACATCTGAATGACTTTCATGATCGAGACGTCAGTATCGGCGGAAACATCTCACGAAAAATCGAAGACGGAGTCGCCATCTTTCGAGACGTAGATTACCTGCTGAGATCGGATCTGCACGGCTTCCGTGTCCGCACGTCCGGCAGCGGGATGTATCGAATCAACATCTCCGCCACAGCATTTCAGTCGGACCAACCGGTGGCACTCAAGCTGGTCGTCAAGGACATCAGCGGCCAGACTAAACTGGTTGGTGCCTGGGATCTTAGACCAGGCCAGACACAAGCCTTCGAAGTCGACGCTTGGCTAACACGCACCAAAGTGTTTTACGCAGCCATGGCCGAAGAACGGTCGCCAGCCCTGATTTTGGCAGACATCTACGACGCTGGCAGCGCGAAGGAATATCGCGGAGCCGGTGCGGCCATTCAGTCCATCAAGGTCGAAGGCCCACTGACTGGCGGATGGCCACCCCACAGCACTCGCAATCTTCTTTCCGGGATGACACTCAAACAAACAACAGACGAGACCTACAGCATCGATACCACTGCTGCCCCCTTGGACGACGTCAAGCAGATCATTGCGAACATAGCACCGCGAGCGTTTCGCCGACCACTGCTGGCAGGTGAATTGGATGCATTTGTGAATCTCGCGAAACCATCGATCGACGCCGAACAAGACTTCGTTGACGTTATCAAAACTCCCCTGCGCGCAATCCTGAGCTCACCGCAGTTCTTACTGCTGACGGGAAAACCGGGCCAACTGGACGACTATGCTTTGGCCAGTCGGCTGTCGTATTTTTTGTGGAAGACGCTGCCTGACCACGAACTTCTGGCGCTCGCGGAACGAAACCAACTTTCGCAACCAGCCGTGCTGCACGAACAGGTTAAGCGACTGTTGCGGGATGCTCGATCTGAAAGATTCCTGAGTGACTTCTGTGGTCAGTGGCTGCGACTGAATGAAATTGATGCCACAACGCCGGATGAAAAACTGTACCCCGAGTACGACGAAATTCTGCATCGCTCGATCTTGATGGAAACCGAAGCCTTCCTGAGTGAACTCGTACGGGAAGACCTGAGTATCTCGAACCTGATTGATTCGGATTTTCTATTCCTAAATCGACGACTCGCAGATCACTACGACATCCACAACATCACCGGACAAACGATTCGTCGGGTGCCAAGACCGCAGGATAGTCCGCGAGGCGGAATTCTGACTCAAGCCAGTGTCCTGAAAGTCACAGCCAACGGCTTAGTGACTTCTCCCGTCAAACGCGGCGCCTTTGTGCTGTCGGATCTGTTGGGCACGCCACCTCCACCACCGCCGGATAACGTGGGATCGATCGAACCGGACACCACGGGTTCCACCAGTATGCGAGACCTGCTGCAACGACACAGAAATGTCGAAACGTGTGCCAAGTGTCATCGTGAAATTGATCCACCCGGATTCGCATTGGAAAGCTTTGACCCGATCGGAGGATTTCGAACTCACTACCGCAAGAGCTTCGATGACATCCTGTCGTTTGTCCATTACAAAGACGGACCAGAAGTGGATTCCAGTGGGGTCATGGGAACAGGCGAGACATTTGGTGGAATCAAAGACTTCAAACAGCACTTAATGAAACAGCAGGAACAACTCGCCAGACACTTCATTTCGCAGCTGCTGGCCTATTCCACAGGTGGCGAAATTCAGTTCGCCGACCGTGACGAAATTTCAGCCATCCTGCAACGTACAAAGCAGTCCAACTTTGCAGTCCGAACAATCATCCACGAAGTCGTCCAGAGCGAAATCTTTCGCAATCGCTAACCATTTGAAATCTGAAATCTCGAATCATGACATGCGTTTCTCTTAGCCGCCGAACCGTCTTGCGAGCCTCCGGCGTTTCGCTGGCACTGCCATGGCTTGAATCGATGAGCCCGGCGCAGGGCGGAACGTCCGAAACACCTCCCAAACGCATGGTGCTGATCGGCACAACGCTCGGCCTGCATGCGCCATCGTTGTGGCCGACAACAGCGGGTGCAAATTACGAATCCACAGAATATCTTAATCTGCTGAAAGACCACCAACAGAACTTCACACTGTTTTCCGGACTCAGTCACCACAGTCAGTCCGGTCGTCGCCCGCATGACAGCGAAACCAGCTGGCTCACCGCCGCGCGAAACCCTGGATTCGCCGGTTTCCGTAATTCCATTTCGGTCGATCAGTTCGCTGCGGCCAAAATTGGTCAGCACACGCGGTTTCCTTCGATCACACTCAGCAGCAACAACCTAGCAAGCCAGTCTTATACCGATACCGGAGTCATGGTTCCGGCCAAGACCAGTCCCGCAAAACTGTTCGCCAGCTTGTTTCTGCAGGGCAGTCCGGATGACATCAAACGGCAGCAGCAGAAACTGGAAAACGGAAAGAGTGTGCTGGACGGATTAGCGACCGAATTAAAACGCATCAGCAGCCGCACCAGTGCTGCTGATGTTGACCTGCTGAACGAGTACTTCGATTCTGTGCGACAGGCCGAGCGAAATATTACTCAGGCTCAAGGATGGGCTGAACGTCCCAAGCCTAACGTCAGCCAAGATCCGCCGTCAGATATCAAAAGCCAAGCGGACATCGTCGGCAGAGTCCAAGCGTTGATGAACCTGATTCCGCTGATCGTGCAAACCGATTCGTCAAGAATCATCACGATCATGATTCAGGATCACAATGTGGTTCCTGAAATCACGGGCGTGGCCGGCAATCACCACAACTTGTCACATCACGGACAGGATCAGGAAAAAATTCGGCAACTGCGAATCGTGGAATCCGAACTGCTGAGCTGCTTTGCGGGACTACTGGATCAAATGCAGTCGGTTCGAGAACACAACACAACGTTGCTGCAGCAAACGTCCATCCTGTTTGGCAGCAACCTCGGCAATGCCAATATGCACAACACTCGAAACTTGCCGATCGTTGTGGCCGGTGGCGGATTCCAGCACGGGCAATACATTGCGGCGACGGACGACACTCCGTTGAGCAACCTGTTTGTCACTCTGCTAAACCAAGCTGATGTGCAAACCGAATCCTTCGGTCAAAGCACGGGGCAACTCCGTTGGTAGAAGGACGGTATCCGATTACGCAAAGATCAGGCCGCACGTCGAAACGTAAAGTCTGTCTCATTCGCCGGGCGACGATCACCGACAGGTTTCTGCAGACTGGCAATCAGCAACTCTTGCTTTTGAATTTCCAGAGCATAAGTCGCTTCCAGCACATCTAACGCTGCCAAACAATGTTCAGCCGCCGATTTTTGTTCCAGCGAACGTGTCGAGTTTTCGAAAATTTGCATACGTGCCGCCTGGCTTTTTTACAGCTCACTCAATGGTGATGATCATGGTCGTGATCATGAGAATGAGTGTCGTGGTCGTGTGTGTGAGTATCATGATCGTGCGAATGATCATGATGATGGTCGTCCGGAGCAGAAGTCCCCGCAGTGGAAGGCTGAGGTAGTGTGCCTGATTCCTGAGATTGCTGGAAGGCCGATTCTGCGGCCCGATAAACGTCTCGTAACGACACGCCATGCTTTTTCGCCGCCGCCGCACAATCTTCGAATTCCGGGGCAAACGTCGGCGGACGACCGGTTCGCCACGCGCGTTTCCCAGTCACTTGCCCCCATGGCGTCGCAACCGGAACTTTGTCGCGGAACTGAATCGAACGCTGAATCGTCGATCGACGAATCCCCAGCGTTCCGGTTTCAGCAAACAGAATCTGCTCCATCGCGTCGACGTGTTCGGGCCGACACAGCACGCTCAGAATTGTTCCGGGGCGATCCTTCTTCATCTGGATCGGTGTGGCAAATACGTCCAGTGCTTTCGCTTCCGTCAGCAACTGCCGCACATGCCCAATCACTTCACCACTGACATCGTCCAGATTCGTTTCCAGCAAGGTCACATATTCAGTGTTGGCATTCGCGGCCGCCGTTCCGACAAACAGTCGCAGAATATTGGCTCGTTCAGGAAACGTCATTGTCCCGGCCCCGTAACCCACGGCTTCGATCGTCATCGCGGGCATCGGACCGAACGCATCCGCCAATGTTTTCACGATCGCTGCACCGGTGGGCGTGGTCAGTTCCGCTTCGATCGGTACATCTGCCAGCGGAATGCCTTTTAAAATCTCCGCCGTGCCAGGAGCTGGCACAGCGCAGATGCCGTGATCAATTTTGACATAGCCGCGACCGGGTGGGACGAAATTGCAAACCACACGATCCACCCCTAGCAAGTCGAAACCAACGGCCGCTCCCACGATGTCCACGATGGAATCCACCGCCCCGACTTCATGAAAGTGAACTTTGTCGACAGTGGACCCGTGGACTCGAGCCTCAGATTCCGCCACCGCCAGAAACAGTTGTCGAGCCAAATGACGTTGTGAATCGGTGAGCCCATCGGCCGCATCAAGGATATTGCAGATTTCGGTGTAGTGCCGGTGAGCGTGTTGTTCTGGATGATCCACCAGCACATGCGTGGCTCGGAAGCCGTTCTTGATTACGGATTCGATCCGCAGCTTCACATCGGGCAGTTTCAACGAAGCGATAGCCTTTTGAATGGCCTCCGGATCAACGCCGGCATCAATCAAAGCGCCGAGCGTCATGTCGCCGCTGATGCCCGTCGCACATTCCAACCATGCAATTCGCATGTTCTAGTCCTTGTAAGATGATCGTGAAGGCCGCAGTCTAACGTGCAACACAACGATTGTCTGCCGACGGTCGACTCGAAAAACACACATCAGTGATCGGGGCAGGGCAATGCCAAACACGCGTGTCGCATGGTGGCAAGTAGGGTATGCTCCCGCATACCGAACACGGTTGACCTCCTTGGCCAAGACGGTTGCCAACATCACCAGACGCTCAATCCAGTCGCTCAACCCAGTCGCTCAATCCAGTCGCTCAATCCAGTCGCTCAACCCAGTCGTCACGCAGGAGCGTGACCTACAATCATGACAGCGAAAGAAAACAATGCGGGCCGTCGCCATTTTGGCATCAGACAACATGATTCCGGGACACCCGGAAGAACGAAAGGATGCGTTCGAACGAGACCTACAAATGGCCGCGTTGAAACCCGCGTTCATTCGACACGAATTACAGATCTCGCTGGTTCGTTGGCGCGACGCAGCTGCACGAGCTCACGAATTTCAGGCGATGCTGCCGTTGTTCACATGGGACTACTTTGAAGGCAACGATCAACCGTTCTTCGAACAATTAGAACGCGCGTCTGCTCGGACCCGCGTGCTGAACGATGTCGACACCATCAAATGGAACTCCACCAAATCGTATCTCAGCGATCTGGCCAATCGCGACCTGCCGGTGATTCTGACCAAGACAGTCGACCGCGTGACGGAAGCCAACGTTTCAGCCGCGTTTGCTGAGTTATCAGCGGAGACTCTGGTGATCAAACCTCAAATCGGCGGTGGAGCGTGGCGACAGGTGCTGCTGCACCGTAACGACGAATTCCCAAGGACAGAAGAACTGCCACCAGCCGCCGCGTTGATTCAGGCCTACCTGCCTAGCATCTGCAGCGAAGGCGAATACTCGCTGATCATGATCGATGGCGAATACTCGCATGCACTCATCAAACGGCCAAAATCGGGCGACTATCGCATTCAATCCATCTACGGCGGAACAGAAGAAACCTACCATCCATTAGAAGCCGAAATCCAGACGGCAAAACGCGTGGTGGCGGCTTTGGAGGTCTTGCCGCTGTACGCTCGAGTTGACCTGCTGCGCGGCAACGATGGCGAACTGAAACTGATTGAACTGGAACTGATCGAACCGTGCCTGTACTTGAGCCATGCAGCTGGCGCCGATCATGAAAATGCAGGCGCAGAAAAATTGGCCGTAGCACTTTCGAATCGGCTGCGCTCTTGAACCGACAACACACAGACGGTTTCGGGTAGCGGAAGTCGTCAAACTTTCGACGGGCGTTCGGAAGGCGTCGAAATTCTTGACGAATTCCGCCACGAAAGCCTTAACGGCATTGCCTTTATCGGTTGCGGATCACGACCTTCGACCCCTTGCCCAACAGCTGGTAAACCTCCGCGATATCATCGTCGGCAAGGTGAATACATCCGCGCGAAGAAGCGGCTCCAATCGATGACGGATCGATTGTTCCGTGGATGCCAATGTGGTCGCCCAGTCCCAGCCAGTATTCGCCCAGCGGGTTCGAGGGATCGTCTCCCTGAACCACCCCGCCATCCGGGTTATACCAAGTTGGATTTTCCAGTTTGTCCTGAACCGTAAATTCCCCCGTGGGAGTCTTATGGTCTCGGCCAATACCGATTTTGTAGCGGCGAACATACCAGCCGTGCATGATCAGCGTCATTTCGAAACGCTGCAGATCGACAACGGCCCCAAACGGACCTTTCAAGACTTTCAACGATTGGCCAGCCTGCAAAGTTCCCGGAGTCACGCCGTTCAACCGACCCAGATATTGCCAAGGGACGTCGAACTGTGCCGCGATGCCATCCAACGTTTCGCCGAACTGTACAACATACGGTTTCGCAAAATGAGCCTCGGGATTTGCATAGATTTCAGCAGCCGTTCTTTCCAACCGTTCCTGAATCATCGGTCGTGATTCTGGCTGCTTCCAATACAACGCCGACAACATCGCATGCGGTTCCAGCGTTTCACCAGCATCAATTTTTTCATCGACCGTGCGCAGGATGGCCGCAGTTTCTGGATCCAACACGATGGCGGAAGCGATCGCGGGCTTCACGAACGAAGGTTCGCTGTCGGTGAAACCGGCTTGCTGAATGCCGGAAGGCATTGCTGGCTGATCGCTCGGCTCGGTCAGATCCAGCGCCCGAGCATCATCCGGCTGGCGGACACTGGCGAATTCCGGGAACGAATTTTCGATCGGTTCGGTTTGCGAAGCCAAAGCGGCCAGCAGATCTTCGTCGGCTGCATCCGATGAATCCGGTACGCCCGTGCGATGGTCGACAATCGGATTCGCGTCCGGCAGGTTTTCGAGTGTCGGCGATTCCAGCATGGCCAGAAAATCGTCGTCGAGCATTTCGTCGGGATCGAGGCGTCCTGTGTCGATCTGCGCCACCTGAGGAAACAGGTCAAAATGCCAGATTGAAAAAGAGGCGGCGGCCAGAACAATCAGAATCAACTTGCCGTGACTCTTGTGACGGGGCTGCTCGTAGGCAAAAGGTTTCATTCCATTGTCTCCCATTTCATCAGTGCCTAGATTCCGTCTGCCAAATTCGGCAGCCGCGAGGCTCAACTTATTACTGCCCGGATTCTGGCAGAGACTGAAAAATAGGGCTACGGGAATCTGCCAATCCGGCGACGTCCCGCCTTTCGTCGGCAAAACCCTGACGTATACTGTCCGCCCACGACTTTTCGCAGCAAAAATCACCCTTCTTTGGCCATTCAGACGGCTGAAAAGACGAAATACAGGCATTCCACAATGAGCGATCGCGATCTTCACATTTCCGAAAGTGTTCAGCAAACCGTCGCGGAACAGATTCTGAACGGCATCGAGGCGTTGATTGAGGAAGCCAAGACCGCTTCCAAGCCCCTAGAAGTGGACCCCTATCGTTCGCGCCTGTTCGAACTGTTTGTCACCGCCAACGGAGCGAATCTGACCGGCGATGAACGCACGGATCCGCTCAGAGAAGAAGACTCCGTCGACGAAACAGACCTGTCCGCCGATGGAGTCTGCCGCGCGTTAGCCAGACGCTGGGGCTTGGACATGGCGGCTCGCGATTCTGTGGCCCAGCAATCCAAGCTGGCTGGGCCGCAACTAGAACAGATGCGGCTGCTGTGGTCCGTGATGCGAATGTGGATGGAGTGGAACTATGCGTGGTGCCGGTGGGTTGAGTTCCATTCGGACAACACCGACGGCGAAAAATCGTAACGCGACTACTTGGCAAACAACGCTTCCACAAACCCGACCGAATCGAACAGCTCCAAGTCATCGATGCCTTCGCCCACGCCAATGTACTTCACGGGGATGCCCATTTCCTGTCGGATGGCAACGGTCACTCCACCGCGAGCGGTGCCGTCGAGCTTCGATAAAATCAGACCCGTACATTCCACCACAGAAGAAAAATTCTTCGCCTGACTTAACCCGTTTTGGCCTGTGGTCGCATCCAGCACCAACAGACTTTCATGAGGTGCTTCTGGAATCACCTTCTGGATGACGCGCCGAATTTTGTTGAGCTCATCCATCAGGTTTTTCTGAGTCTGCAACCGACCTGCGGTATCCACGATCAGATAATCGGCACCGAGCTCAACGGCTTTGGTCGCGCCTTCGAAAGCGACGGCGGCCGGGTCCGCACCGCTGTCCTTGCGAACAATGTCGCACCCCAACCGTTCGCTCCACATCGTCAACTGCTCAACCGCCGCCGCGCGAAACGTGTCGCCGGCCGCCAGCACCACCTTGTTGCCACTTTTCTGCAGCAGGTTTGCAATCTTGGCGATCGACGTCGTTTTTCCAGCACCATTCACGCCCGCCACAAGAATCACGGTCGGGCCGGATGTTGCTTTCGCCAGCGGCGACAACGGGTTTTCGAGATCCCAAACCGCGGTACCATCACCCTTCAGCAGATCGCGGAGTTCGTTACGGACAGTTTCCCAGATCGCATCGACGTCAACCGTTCGACCGCCATGGTCCTCACGCAGCTTTGACACAATACGATCGCTCGCGGTGACGCCCATGTCTGTACGAATCAATCGCCCTTCGAATTCCTCCAGCAACGATTCGTCCAGAATGTCGCCCGCTCGGAACAAGTCACGAACATCTGTCCGCAGAATGTCCTTGGTTTTCTTCAGGCCAGCCTTCAGGCGATCAAACAATCCCATCGTCATCACTTTTCTATTGTCTACTCAAACTGTGAACGTGCGTGCTACGTGAGTTGCAGTGAATTACGGCGAGTCACACAGCGATTGAAATCGGCCCCAAACATCATTCCAAGCACTCGATTGCTGCGGAGCGTATTCGCCAATCGACTCAGACGCTCGCACAACATCACGGATTTCCGACAAAGACGAAAGATCTCCAGCCGCTCGAGCCTGCAGCAGAACATTCCCCAGTGCTGTGGCTTCCACGGGGCCAGCAAACACGGGTCGACCGCAGGCATCGGCTGTAAACTGATTCAGCAACTGATTCTTGCAACCACCGCCCACCACATGAATCACTTCGACTCGCGTGCCGGTCAGTTCTTCCATCCAGCCCAACACCATCCGGTACTTCAACGCCAGACTTTCCAAGGCACATCGCACAAATTGCCCTTCGGTTTCCGGCACAGGCTGACCGGTGCGACGACACTCTTCAGCGATTGCAACGGTCATCTCCGGCGGGCCCAGAAACGTGGCTTTGTCCGGATCGACCAGAGAACGAAACGGGGCTGCTTCCGCCGCCAAGCGAGTCAATTCGGGATAGTCGATATCTTTGCCTCGCGCTGCAAACGCGCGTTTACAACGTTGCACCAGCCATAGCCCCATGATGTTTTTCAGCACGCGAAACGTGCCGTCCACGCCACCTTCGTTGGTTACGTTTCGCTGTAGAGCTTGTGGAGTTAGGATCGCGTCCTGAACTTCGACCCCCATCAGCGACCAGGTGCCGCTGCTGATGTAAGCCCAGTCGGCGTTGCCCGTCCGCGTAGTCGGAATCGCCGCGATGGCCGCTCCGGTATCATGCGTCGCAGGAGTCACCACGTTTAGCTTTCCGAGTCCCGTGAACTCGGCCACATGCTTTCGCAGCGTGCCAAGATTCGTGCCGGGGTTCACAACTTCTGGAAACATTTCCGTCGGAAGTTCGAACTTACGAAGCATGTCAAATGCCCAATCGCGAGTCTTCGCATTCAGCACTTGACTGGTTGTCGCGTTCGTGAATTCCACCACTCGACTGCCGCTTAGGCACCAATGAAAATAATCCGGCACCATCAGAAACTTGCGCGCCTGAGCCAATAATTCCGGATCGCGTTCCTGCATCGCCAGCAACTGGTACAACGAGTTGATCTGCAGAAACTGCATGCCGGTTTCGGCAAAGATTTCAGAACGCGGGACTCGTGAACACGCCTTTTGAATCATCCCGTCCGTGCGACTGTCACGATGATTCCAAGGCAGCCCCAGCAGTTCATCGTTCTTGTTCATCAGAACATAGTCGACGCCCCAAGTATCAACGCCCACAGAAACCGCAGACCCGTTCAGCTTGGAAGCCGCTTCACGCAGTCCGTTCTGAATTTCACTCCACAGATTCGTCAGATCCCAACGCAGCGTGCCGCCAATGTTGACGGGACCGTTGGAGAACCGATGAAATTGCTCCAGAACAATCTGTTGTCCGTCAAATCGCCCGGCCATCACCCGGCCGCTTTCGGCACCCAAGTCGACTGCTAAATATGTCTGTTCCGCCATTTGTCTGTCTTTATCTTGCTGCTGCGAGAAGCCGGAGCGAGCGCCCAATGGCACTCGGTTTGTGAGCGGAAGGGCGCTAGCCACCGGCCGAAGCCCCGAAACCGCTGGTAAAACAAGCTGGCGGCTAGCGCCGTGCCGCTCTGGTAATCTAAATCGAGTCACACCCAACGTCATTCGCGGGTTTGTAGCGGAATTCGTCAAGAATTTCGACACATTCAGAACGCCGCTCGAAAGTCTTGACGACTTCCGCTACGTGAAACCGAACGTACCGACTTCCACTACGGGATGAACTCAGACTGCAAATAAACGGCGTCTGCCGAAATACCAACCTCTTCCAAGCTGGCCTTCAAATCTTCGTTGGCCGAAACACGAGCCGTTGTGCGCTGCAGAATACGGACGCGAATTCCGTTGCTGTCTCCGTCCGCCCGCTGCGCCAACTCCACCAGCCGCGAAAGTTCCGTCGGACGATAGATCAGTTCGGTCTCCGTCGGCACGGCCATCAAATACGAACGTTCATCGATCAGAATCGACAGCACCTTGCCCGATAGCGCTTGTTCTTCGTCAGCCGTCAGACCACCGCTGCTGTCGGATTCCAACGGCGAAGTCTCGGGGGCTTCCGTCATCTTCGGCTCGATGTCCGTGGTCATCATGGGCGTTCCCGAAGGTGTTTCACTATCGGGACCAGCAGGCCCTCCACCACCACGCATAAACATCAAAGCCAACAACGCAGCAATCACGACAGCCCCGCCGGCACCCGCTTTGACGGTCGATTTCATCACACTCGGACGCTTGGAATTCATGTCATCTAGTCCAGAATAAAAGAGCAGCGCTCTCAGAAAATTGTCCGACATCCCGACCGCAGTATGTCACAGACCACCGAAAATTTCGAGGCCGCAAATCAGCCATCGACCATGACTTCGTAGCGGAATTCGTCAAGAATTTCGACGCCTTCAGAACGCCTGCCGAAAGTCTTGACGACTTCCGCTACCTGATATCTCGCGTGTTTTTGCGGGTTAAAAATCCTTAACGCCCTCGCCGCTCGTTAGAATCGCTGGCACCCAATGCCTCTTTCTGCCGCCGACTGGGTCATCGACTCGCCTCGCCTTGGCCAAACAACGGTCCTGCGGGACGGAATCCCATCAGTGAAAAATCGAACCAACGAATATTGCCCGCATCATCGCGAAGTTGCCCCACCAGCTGAGGCATGCCATCCACCACCTGAGACAGTCGACCGGCCTGAGTGTCGCCGTAAGTCAGCAAAATAATCACCAGCGACTTCGGATCGGCAAACGACTTGCTGGCCTGAAATGTGCGAGACACAAATTCTTCCTGTGTCCCAAAAGAAACCGTCTGCGGAGGCCCGCCATCCGAAAACGCAGCCTGCCCATTGTCCTGCAGATGCAGTTCCCAGACAGAAACGTGTTTCTGCATTTCGTCGTATCGCAGCATAAACCGCAATAATTCATCGCCGCGCTGCGGCAATAGTTTCTTTAGCCGCTGGGCCGCCTGTTGCAAATTTTTGGCGTCCGTCGGACTGCCATCGGTTTGCAGCCGGAGCACTTCTTCCATCAGTGTTGTCGGAAAATCGAAGGCATCCGCCAAGGTCTGACCAGCCTGCTGATGCTGCTGCAAAATACTTTCGAACTGCTGACTGTATTGTTCACGTCGTTGTTTCAAAGTTGTGGACTGCAACGAAATTTCACGTTGCAGATCGGCGCGCTGTCGTTCGAGCTCAGCTTTGCTGTCATCAAACTGTTGAACCAATTGCAGCTGTTGCTGCTGCAGTTCCGCCTGAGCCAACGCTGTTTTTTGCTGCAGTTCGTTCTGAGCGGATTCGGCCTGTTGCTGCACTTCCATAAATTGTGCAAAGATCACGATCAGCAACAAATCCAACAGCGGTGTCAGCTGAAATGTCATCCGTCGACGTGGTTTCATCAGGCTTGACTCCCGCTGACATCCGCGTCCGTTTCTGTTGCCTTCGAAGGCGGTCCGACAGAAATCGCCAGCTCGCGTTTGGCCTTGGCCACCATGTCGCGGACGTGAGATCGACTTTGGGTCAATCGTTCGAATCTGGTCTCCAGCAAACTGTTCACAAACATCAAAATGATCGCGGCCGCCAGTCCGCAGAAGGTGGACCAAATCGCGTCGCCGAATCGAGTCACTATGCTGGACATCGTCGCAGTCGCATTGGCACCACCTGCACTGCGTTGCAACGCGGACCCGATTGCCAGAATGGTTCCGAGCACTCCAGCCAAGGGATACGCTTCGATCATCGTCCGGGCGACATTGCCGGCGGTTTCGAACGACAGCGAATCCAGATAGCTGCGGCGTTCGTCCAGAATGTGCATCCGCCGCAAACATTCGGCGCGATCTTCGACGCGAGTTTCATCATGCAGGACATCGTTAATATCTTCTGCAAACGCATCGATCTGATTGGTCAGTGGAGCGTTTCGGCCCAGCACGCTGCGATGCTTTAGCCCACGCGTGAAATCGTCGAGGCAACCGACAATCACGGACAGATCGCGTCGATACCACAACGACAACACAAAGAAGCAAAACAAATGAAACGCGGCGGCACCAACGATCACGATCGCGGTCAGGCCGGACAGGTATTCCAGCCAAGGACCAAGATCGTTCATTTCAGGCATGGGCATGAGCATTGGTTTCTGCGAGACATCATTCGCTTGACGGCCGTCCATGGTTCGACGTGAAAACCGCTCTTCCGTTGCTCGGGCTTGTTACGGGAAACACGGGCAAACGCAAAAAACGGCCGGAAGGATCATACGGCTTCGCAGAAGAATATGTTTTGTGGCATCAGCCCCGCAACCCCGCAACCGGATGTGCAGTGGCGGAAAAAACGCTGGGAGACCGCCGGACACACGAGCGACTCAAGGCTGGCCGATCCACAACCCTCGTATCGGCGGCATCTTGCCGCCGTTCAGACTCTGCGGCAAGATGCCTCAGCTACGCAACAATATTTCGTGCGTCCACGAAAAAAACAATGGCCCGCTTCATCACAGCGGTCGGCGAAAAAGAGGTCGGGTGGGTCGAATGGCGATCGCCATTTAGACCCACCCTTTTCTTTGTCGATACGGGGCGGATACGTGTGGTGGGTCGGCGTCGCTTTGGCTCCTTGAGCCACCCTACATAATCAAATCCCAACAATGAAGCGGGCCATTGAAAAAATCGGCGACCGTTCCTGAAAACGGTCGCCGTCACGTAATTTTCTGATGCTCGAACGCGAAGCTTAAATCGCTTCTTCGGTTGCCGGGCGACGACGCTGGCCGCCACCATCTTCACCGCGACCGCGAACTTGGCCGCCGCGACCACCACGATCTCCACCAAACCCGCCGCGTCCACTGGAACGCAGAGCAGCCAGATCGAATTCTTTGCCCTGCAGCTTGG
>JBDNHJ010000211.1:0-9437 GCA_041688835.1 Fuerstiella sp. | reverse complement strand
GCGTCGTCCATTGCCACCGCTCGCCCTCCGGTAAACCCGGCCAAATCCTGAATGCCCGCCGTGGTCGTATTGACGCGGAACTCTCCGCCAGCGGGACCAAACGATTCTGGCATTCCACTCATTCCCCCGTCACTGTCGGCGGCCGTCACGGAGATCGTGTACTGGTGAGACCCCAAACCATTGCCGGGGTTGGGACCGTCGTCCAGATACCGATGAGTCTCGCTGAACGACGTGGTGCCGGCGGCGTAGTTGAAGGTTTCCACCGGCGAGCCGTCGCCCCAGTCGACCGTCAGCGTGAAGGAGTCCTGAGTGCCGGGATCGACAATACCACCGGTAAGAGTCGCCGTGCCGCTCTCGTTTATCGGCGAGGTGACCGCCAGATTTGCGATTGCAGGAGCGACGTTGTTGACGGTGATCAGGGCCGTGTCCGTGTGCGTCCCACCGTCGTCGTCGGTGACTTTGTAGGTAACCGTGTAGGTCCCGTTATCAGTTGGTGTGAACTGGAATGTGCTGCCGCCCGAACCGTTGCTATCGCCGGCGAGGTTGTCGGTGGTCTGGCCGGCAATCACCTGGCCGTTGCTGACCATGACACTCCACTCCTGCTTGTGACCGTCATCCGCGCCCACGTCGGTGAACGTGCCGTTGAGCGTCATTAAGTCGCCTTCGTTCACTGTCTGGTCCGTGCCGGCGCTAGCCACAGGAGCAACGTTGTTGACGGTAAGCGTGGTTGTGGCGATGTCGAATTCGCCGTCCGGATCCGTTACGCGGACAGCGATGCCGCGTGTGGCAAAGTCATCCGGAAAACTGACAGATGGCTGTTCACCGGTTGCATCGACGTCGAATGTCACGCCATCGTAGTCAAGGTCCCAAGCAAACGTCAGACCGTTGTTTGCGGTTTCATTGTCTGAGGATGCGGTGGCAATCAGCGTGAAAATATCCGCTTCATCCGCCGCATAAGGCCCGCCGGCATTAGCCGTAGGAGGCGTGTTTAGATTCACGGTAACGTCGAAGGTGTCCGTCACAACGCCCCCGTCATTATCTTCGAGGGTCAGGGTAACGGTGTAAGTGCCTTCGGTCGCGAATATGTGTTCCAGGTCAAATGAACGCTGACCAGTCGGTGATACGCTAATGGATTCACCAGGCAGCGTGAATGATCCGTCACCCCAGTCTACCGTTACGGCATGTACGTCCAATGTGCCGGGGTCGGTGAAGCTAATCGTATTGTCGTACTCGCCAGCGACGGACGGACTGAGCGTCGTATCGGAAATTGGTGCAGCGAATGCGGGCGCCTCGTTGTTGACCGTTACAAGAATTGGCAATTCAGACACGTACCTTGCGACAGCGAAATCATATCCGGCGTTGAAGGTGGTCAGGTTGGCGTTGTAGGCGTATCCGGCCACAACAATGCTGGTGTCGGTCAGTGCCACCGCAAAGCCATTGTCGGAGTTCCCACCAAAATCGGTTGTCAGCTGACCGTTGCTGGAAAACGAAGTATCCGGCGAACCATCAACGTTCAGTCGTACGACGCCGAAATCCCAGCCGGTTGTGCTTTGGCTAGAACTTCCCACGAGCACCACTTTGCCATTTCCATCGATGGCGACCGCTCGGCCGTAGTCATTCGTCGATCCCAGGTCGACAGACACAATACCGTCGCTGTCAAAACTGGGGTCCAGGCCGGTACCATCCGCCGTCAGACGCAACGCGTAGAAGTCATAGCCGGTGGTGCCGCCGAAGAATTCGTATCCCGCCAGTACAACTTTGCCATCCGGACCCACAGCCACCGATTCCAGATTCCAGTCCTGCGGTCCTTCCCAAATGTTGTCGCTGCCGCCGAACGAGGTGTCGAACGCACCGTTCACATCAAATCGTGCGACAACCCACGTCGATGTACTTGATGTTGATGTCTGGGAATAAACAATTCGCCGACCGTAGGCAATCAGACGCTCACCGGCGGAATCGCTCGTATCCAGAGTCAAACCGTAGAGCACGTCGTGGCTGTTGCCTCCAAAGTCAATACTGACTACCCCGTCACCATCGGCTCCGCCCGTTCCGAAACCGGTGTCCAGGGTTCCGTCAGCGTTATAACGCACCAGAGAAAAGTCGTAGTCGGAGTAGTTGTTGTTACCATTGTTATAGGTCTCAGTTCCCACGTAACGATTGCCACCGAAGACGATTTTCCCGTTGTCCAGGACTACGGAACTGGCTCGGCCCGACCAGTTGATACCAGAGGGCAACTCAGCAATGCCATCTCCGCCGCCGAAGCTCGTATCGAGTGTTCCATCGGCATTCAGGCGAACAAGACGGTCCCCCTGAACGAGAACCTTGCCACCCGCCACAAGGTGAATCGCACGCACGGTGCTGATGCCCAGGGCAACAACTCCGTCGTTGCCAAATCCGCTATCCAGAGAACCGTCAGCGTTGTATCGCACCACCGTGGCAGCGCTATTGTTGTAGCCGGAACTGTACCCACCCACCAGGACCTTGCCGTCGGGTTGGCTCACCGCGACGGCATATCCGTAATCGGTGCTCGTTGAGCCAAGGCCTTCCGTAGCGACGCGGCCATCGTTACCAAATGTTGGGTCCAATACAAATTCATCAAAGGACGTAGTAAGCGGGGCGAAAGCACCGATACTGTCTGTGATGGTGCCCGTCACAGTATATGTGTCCGTCGCTGTGGCGTTACCCGGTGAATCCCCGTCGTCGAGATATTGATGCTCGACCACGAATGCGTAGGTTGCCGGATTCCAGGTGACGAGGTCGCCGTTAACATCGGCACTCGACAGGGATGTGGTGCCCAGCGAAATGCTGTTTGTGTTGCCATCGCCCCAGTTCACATCGAGCGTGAATGTATCGCCGACGTCACCGTCGTCGATCGTTCCGCTGACCGATGCAAACTCGTTTTCGTCGATGGGCGACTCCACCGTCAGGTTGCTGACTCCGCGGATGGGTTGGTCAATAAGATTGTTGATGGTGATGGTGAATGTGCGTTCGATTGACAGACTGCCGGAATCAGTCGTGCGAACCCGAATGTCGTAGCTGGATTTCGTTTCGTAGTCTGGAACGACAGCGATCTTCAATTGATTGCCGACGATCGTGAACGAACCGTTATCGGTGTCACCGGTGCCCGTAAACAGCGAGTAAGTGTGTGAATCTCCGGAATCGGGATCGGTCGAACTGAAGTTTCCAACAACTGTGCTGACAGGAAGGTTCTCGTCGACCGAGCTGGAGGAAAGATTCAAGGCCGTGGGAGCTTCGTTGACATCATTGATCGAAATCGTGAAAGCGCGCTCGACGAAATCACCGGCCAAATCCGTCGACTTCACTCGAATGGAGTAGCTGCTTTTTGTTTCGTAGTCGGGTAAAACACCGACCTGCATTTGGTCGCCGACGATTTCAAAAAACCCGTTGTCCGTGTCTCCGCTGCCGGTAACGAGGGTATAGGTGAACGAATCTGCAACATCGGCGTCGACGGTCGAAAGGGTGCCCAGGGAAGTGCCGACATCGCTGTTTTCGTTGATCGACGTCGCTGATAAGTTGACTTGCGTCGGCGAATCCTGCAGCGAGTTGACCGTAATCGAAACCGTTCCCGTGCCAAAGCCATCATTATTGTCTGTTGCGCGAAATTCAAAACTGTCCGCGCCGGCATAGTTCGCAAACGGAGTGTAGATCAAATTCGGGGCCGTTCCGGTCAGTGTTCCATGCAGCGGACTGGATTCGACTGAGTATCCCACGACGAACCCATCAGTGTCGCTGCCAGTCAATGTAATGTTGACAGACGAGTCCTCGTCAACGTTGACGCTCTGTGCTATGGCCGTTGGGAAACCATTGATCGTTTGGGTGGTTAACACGACGTCATTGCCGTCACCGCCCGCATAGCTGATGGACCACACATTTCCGCCGTATTGAACTAAGCCGCTCTCAGGCAATCCGACGAAGAAACCGATAACCTCATCCGTTCCGTCATTGTCAATGATGGTGAACGCATCGCCCAACGTGGCAAAGCTGGTCAGCAAAGTGACGTTTAGATTTCCATCGAGTCGGACGCTGCCGGTGACTTGCAGTTGGTCGTATCCGGTGCCGACGGCGGTGCCGTTGAGCTCCACGTCGAAGTTACCGTTGCTATCTTCAATCAGGAAGTCACCGACTGCGAGGATGCCGGGGCTTGTTCCCGGACTGACGCTTCCGCCAGACTGAACTCGCAACTGATAGCCGGAGCCCAAAGTTCCCGCAGTGACCGTACCAGAACCGGTTACCGTGCCGCCCTGAACGTACGTGCCACGACCAGAACTGAATGTGCCGTTAGCTTCTAACGTCCCGCCGTTGTAAACGTAGGTTTCGTAAGTATTGGAGTAGCTGTCGTTTACCTCCAGCCTGCCGAAAATCTGTGTGTACCTCGACGAAGAGGCACCATTAATCTCCGCCACGCCGCCATTTTGGATTCGCGTGTAATGGCTGCTGTTGGTGTAAGTTCCGTTGACGATGAAGTCCGAGTACACAAACATGTAATCGCTATTGCTGTACGAACCATCCACCGTCAGATCGCCATAGGCGAATGTCCGAGACGAATTCGAGTAACCGCCATTGACATCCAAACTGCCGTTGCTCTGAATGTAGGTATCCCTTGCCGAGTTGCTGGTGCCATTGAGAATCACGTCGCCGTTGCGGACGTCGAGTCGATACGGTGTGACGTTGCCATCGACCTGCAGCGAGCTACCAACGTTGGGCCACAGATAAAGGTAATCCGAGCCCACATCGGTCATGGCTCCTGTCCACACGTTGTCGCCGTCGCTGATCACGCGAGCATCGTCGGACGTCAGCAATTCATCCTCGATGGTGATCGAGTTCTCAAGCTGCAAATAGGCACCGTTGATCACACGCGTTCCTGACACTGACGTTCCATCGGCGCTGCCCAGGCTATCACCATTTTGCACCACGAGCGTCCCTCCGCTGACCAGTGTCTCGCCGGTGTAACTGTTGGCAGCTGCCAGAACCGCGGTGCCGTTCCCAGAAAAACTCACACCACCGTTGCCGGAGATCGTGTCATTCAACTCCACCACACCGCCGCCAGCGTTGCTGACAAACAGGTCATTGCCACTAAGGTCAATCGCCCCATCGAGCGACAGCGTGGTGCTGCTGGAATTGGCAAGTCCGGATGAAGTGCCGAGCGTGAGATCAAAGCCGACGGTTGTATTAGCACCTTGATTGGTGATCGAACCGCTGAGCGTCAGCGTTTCGCCATTCAGATCGTAACTGTCGCCTTCGATCAAGATCGAGCCGAAGCTCTCGCCCACAAAGTCATTGTTGTTGGACGTTTGCAGCGCGCCAGCGGGGAAGATCAAGTTTGCGTTGGAGGAGGGAGCAACATCTCCCACCCAGTTTTCGCCATTAGACCAATTCGCATTCGCACTCACTCCCCCGCCGTCCGTCGCACCGTCCCAGACTCCCGCGGCTACGACGGTCAGTACGATGTCATTGTTGTCGCTGCCTCCTTGATAGGTAATGCGGAAGTAGTCGCTGCCGATTGGAAACAGACTGCCTTCGCCTAGGCCGCTAAAGACACCTGTGATATCTTCGGTGCCGTCATTCGCCAGGATCGTGAAGCTGTCGCCGATCGTCGGTGCGTATCCAATGCTGACGTTCAGATTTCCATCGAGTTGGACGCTGCCGCTGACCTGCAGTTGGTCGTATTCGGTGCCTTCGTCTAATCCATTCAGCTCCACGTCGAAGTTGCCGTTGGAGCTTTCCACGATGTAGTCACCAACAGCCAGCACGCCTGGGCTGGTTCCTGGGCTGACCGTGCCGCCCGACTGCACACGCATTTGATAACTGGGGCCCAAAGTTCCCGCAGTGACCGTACCAGAACCGGTTACCGTGCCGCCCTGAACGTACGTGTCACGACCAGAACTGAATGTGCCGTTAGCTTCTAACGTCCCGCCGTTGGAAACGTAGGCTTGGTTGGTATTGGTGTAGCTGTCATTTACTTCCAGCTTGCCACCGCCGTAAACCTGTGTGTAACTCGACGAAGAGGCACCGTTAATCTCCGCCACGCCGCCGTTGTAAATTCGCGTGTAGCCGCTGTTGGTGTAAGTTCCGTTGACGATGAAGTCCGAGTACACAAACATGTAATTGCTATTGCTGTACGAACCATCCACCGTCAGATCGCCATAGGCGTATGTCCGATACGAATTCGAGTAATCGCCATTGACATCCAAACTGCCGTTGCTCTGAATGTAGGTTTCCCTTGCTGAGTTGCTGGTGCCATTGAGAATCACGTCGCCGTTGCGGACGTCGAGTCGATACGGTGTGACGTTGCCATCGACCTGTAGCGAGCTACCAGAGTTAGGCCACAGATACAGATAGTCCGAGCCCACATCGGTCATGGCTCCTGTCCACACGTTGACGCCGTCGCTGATCACGCGAGCATCGTCGGACGTCAGCAATTCATCCTCGATCGTGATCGAGTTCTCAAGCTGCAAGTTGGCACCGTTGATCACCCTGGTGCCCGTCGCCGACGTGCCATCGGCGGTACCTAAGCTGTCGCCGTCCTGAACTATCAGCGTCCCGCCACTGACGAGCGTCTCGCCCGTATAGCTGTTGGCCGCTGCCAACACGGCCGTCCCATTGCCCGAGAAACTGATTCCGCCCGTCCCTGAAATCGAATCGGCCAAGTCCACCTGACCGCCGCCAGAGTTACTGACCGAAAGGCTGTTTCCATTCAAATCAATGGTGCCGTTGATCGTTAGTGCAGTGTTGCTGGAGTTCGCAATTCCCGCTGCCGTACCGAGCGTGATATCGAAACCGAGGCTAGTGCTGCTGCCTTGGCTAGTAATCGAACCATTGAGCGTGAGCGCTTCACCACCCAGATCATAATTGTCGCCTTCGACTAACATCGACCCAAATGCCTCAGTGACAAAGTCGTTGTTGTTCGTCGTTTGCAAGGCTCCTGCCGGAAAAATCAGATTGGCATTGGTCGATGGTGCGACATCTCCCACCCAGTTAAACCCATTCGACCAGTCGGCGTTGGCACTTACTCCACCTCCATCTGGCGCACCATCCCAAATGCCGACTTCCACGACGGTCAATACCACATCGTTGTCATCACTACCGCCCTGATAGGTAATGCGGAAGTAGTCACTGCCAACTGGGAACAAGCTGCCTTCACCCAAGCCGCTAAAGACGCCAGTGATGTCATCGGTGCTGTCGTTCGCCAGGATCGTAAAACTATCGTCAATCTCGGGGGCGTAGCCCATACTGATATTCAGATTTCCATCGAGTTGAACGCTTCCGGTGACTTGCAGTTGATCGTACTCTGCGCCGGCGATGAGGCCGTTGAGCTCGACGTCGAAATTGCCGCTGGAGCTTTCCACGATGTAGTCACCAACAGCCAGCACGCCTGGGCTGGTTCCTGGGCTGACCGTGCCGCCCGACTGCACACGCATTTGATAACTGAAGCCCAAAGTTCCCGCAGTGACCGTACCAGAACCGGTTACCGTGCCGCCCTGAACGTACGTGTCACGACCAGAACTGAATGTGCCGTTAGCTTCTAACGTCCCGCCGTTGTAAACGTAGGCTTGGTTGGTATTGGTGTAGCTGTCATTTACTTCCAGCTTGCCACCGCTGTAAATCTGTGTGTATATTGACGAAGAGACACCATTAATCTCTGCCACGCCGCCGTTGTAAATTCGCGTGTAATAGCTGCTGTACGAACCATCCACCGTCAGATCGCCATAGGCGTATGTTTGATTAGAATTCGAGTAAACGCCGTTGACATCCAAACTGCCGTTGCTCTGGATGTAGGTATCGCTTGCCGAGTTGCTGGTGCCATTGAGAATCACGTCGCCGTTGCGGACGTCCAGTCGGTACGGTGTGACGTTGCCATCGACCTGCAGCGAGCTACCAGAGTTAGGCCACAGGTACAGGTAATCCGAGCCCACATCGGTCATCGCTCCTGCCCACACGTTGACGCCGTCGCTCACCACGTGGGCATCGTCAGAGGTCAGTAATTCGTCCTCGATCGTGATCGAGTTCTCAAGCTGCAAGTAAGCACCGTTGATGACCCTGGTGCCCGTCGCTGCCGTGCCATCGGCGGTACCTAAGCTGTCGCCGTCCTGAACTACCAGCGTCCCGCCACTGACGAGCGTCTCGCCCGTATAGCTGTTGGCCACTGCCAATATCGCTGTGCCGTTGCCAGAAAAACTCACTCCCCCCGTGCCGGAGATCGTGTCATTCAACTCCACCTCGCCACCATTGGTATTGCTCACGAACAAGTTGTTACCATTCAGATCGATCTCACCGCCAACGATAAACGTGCCGCTGCCTGTGTTGGCAATCCCAGAGGACAGGCCTAATTGCAAATCAATTCCCACCGCGTTTCCCGTGCCCTGAACCGTGACCGAGCCGTTCAGAATGATCTTTTCGCCGCTCAGGTCGTAGTTGCTGCCCTCGATCAGCATCGAACCAAAGCTCGTTCCCGCCGCAAAATCGTTCACATTTGTGGTTTGAGCAGCACCGTCAGGAAAAACCAGCTCATCATTTTCCGACGGCGCTTCGCTACCTACCCAATTCGCATCAGTCGTCCAGTTGGCATCTCCCCCTCCACCGTCCCACACGATGGTCGCCAGCAGGCAACGGTCTTCCAGTATCTCTGTAACTCGCTGTGAATGCTCGGCAGCATTCCCCTGCCCTCTGCGTCCCAGATTACGACGATCCGCATTCCGGCGTCTCGCTGAGCGAGCCCGAGTGACGGCGGAACGGAAGTTATTGAGCCAAGAAGAAATCAGCATGGAACTGCTTTCAGAACGTTTGAGGGAAAATGAATCAATGTGTGTATGGCGATATCAGCGGGACATCGGAGCGGTTGTCTCTCAACTCAAGTTTATCAGTCTTAACAAACGCCGAAACTGTACAGCTGTACACAAACGGCGTTATTTCCACTCTGAAAGCCGTTTCAAAAATAAACTGGAGAGAAAGCCAAGCGTTCTAGCCAAAATTAGCTCAATTAGCGCGAGATTGAATGTGATAAAGAATCATTTTGCGCAGGCCAAACCTTGGGCGATGTCCTCTCACGACGGTGTAGGCCCCCGTAAGAAAGACTGCACCAACTTGCTGATGCGTCTGAAAGAACGGGATTGATTCACCACACAGATCGAGGCGGACAGTACGCCGGCAGGGAGTATCGAAAACTGCTCACGCGAGCTCAAATGTCCCCAGGCATGAGCCGTGCTGGTGACTGCTATGACAACGCATTCATGAAGTCCTGCTTCGGCACTCTCAAAACCGAACTCGAAATGAAAACCTATCCCTCGATTCAACAAGCCAGCACCGAAATCACAGATTACAGGAAAGCGCCCATCAGACCCGTTCTTGACACGTGGTTTAGTCTGGCGATCTTTGTTTCGCTTGTCCTGACTTTTTGTGGAGGTGTTTATGGGGCGTTT
>JBDNHJ010000210.1:0-40704 GCA_041688835.1 Fuerstiella sp. | reverse complement strand
GTGGGCGGGCAATGTAAGGATGATGGCCGAGCGTGTCAACAATGACTTGAATTCTGTTGAACGGATTTGCCACGTTCGGGTATTTCGGGCCCGCAGCATCGCGATTTACGGCCCCGTTTGGGGCAGCTGAGCCTCTTCGTGGCGTAGAATTTGCCAGTTAGGCGGCGGAGGAATGTCTCGCGGGCTAAGGGACGGTACACTTCGTTGAGTCTTCCTGCCCACTGTTCCGTGATTTTCCTGCCGTGCCGCTGTTTGATTCTCATTTTCTGACTCGCCTTGAATACCTGTCGCTTGTTTCGCGGAAAGTATTTCAGGGCGAACTGATGGCTCAGCGGCGGACGACTCAAACCGGCAGCGGTGTCGAATTCGCTGATCACCGGCAGTACAACAGCGGCGACGATTTCCGCTATTTGGACTGGAATCTGTACGCGCGGCACGGCGAATTTCTGCTGAAGCGGTTTCAGGAAGAAGAAGATCTGCATGTGTATCTACTGCTGGACTGTTCACGCAGTATGTCGGCCGCTGATTCCATACGATTCGACTTGGCCAGACAACTGACGGCGGCACTGGGATACGTCGCGATGTCGAGCCTCGACCGGGTGGGAGTGTTCGCTTTTGCCGACGGCGTATTGGATCACTTTCCGTTGACTCGCGGCAAGGAACGCATTCTGAGCCTCATGGAATGGCTCGAAAACCTGCAGGTCAGCGGTCAGGCCACGAGTCTGACAAAGCTGACTCGGGAGTTCGTGCAAAAGGCTCCTCGCACAGGACTGGTGATTGTTGTGAGCGACTTTTACGACCCGGCGGGATTTCAGCAAGGTCTGGATCTGCTGCGACATCACCGTTACGAACCCAGCATTATTCAGTTGCACACACCGGAAGAAGCCAGCCCCAAACTGTTGGGCGATGTGGAGCTCACAGACGCCGAAACCGGTGAAATCACCAAGCTGACGGTGACCGAAAGCAGCCTGCAGCAATACCGTGAGCGGTTTCAGCAGTTTTTGCGAAGCCTGAGCAGTTACTGTTCGTCTTACGGAATTGATTGCACAATATCCGACACCAACGTGACGTTTGACGAATTGGTGCTGGCCATGATGCGGACCACCGATGGCCCGGCCCGCAGTTCCTGACAACCGTTTTCCTCGCCTGCGGTCTGTCGCTTTGACGACCGAAACAAATATTTTCCTGCATGTCATTCACGAACCCGACAGCATTATTCTGGGCGATCTTGGCCGTCCCGATCATCGTCTTTTATCTACAGAAAGTCCGCCTGCGCCGTGTTCCGGTGGCGACGACGATGTTCTGGGAACAGAAAATTCAGGACAAGCAGCCGCGCGCCATTTGGCGACAACTGCGCAACGTGCTGTCGTTGTTGCTGCAGTTGCTGTTTCTAAGTTTGGTGGTGTTGGCGATCGGCAATCCGGTGCTGACCAGTTCGCTGCAGCAACAGCGACGCGTGGTGGTGGTGTTCGACAATTCCGCCAGCATGCAGGCGATCGACACCAACGGGCAGCGACGCATGGATGTCGCCCTAGAACGCATTCGACGGGTGATTTCTTCGCTGAACGATGGCGAAGACATGGCCATCGTGCTGACCGGTGGTCGGTCGAGCGTGGCTTGCGGCCTGACGCAACATTCGACGACGTTACGAAACACCGTGCAGAAAATTCCAGCGACCGATGGCCCGGCGATGCTGGAAGACGCGCAGCAGACAGCTCGCCGCCTGCTGGCCAAGCACGTTCAAGGGCAGATCGTGGTGATCACCGATGCCGTGCAGCCGTCGCCAATACTGGACGATGTGCTGTGGTGCAAAGTGGGAAACAGTGCGGGGAATCTTGCGATCACGGAACTGCAGGCGCGGCGCAGTCCGGTGGATCCACTGGCGTACGATGTGCTGTTGGACATCGCCAATTTCAACGACCAGTCCGTATTTGTCACGCTGGATCTGGAACTCAACGGCACGTTGCTGGATGTTATGCCGCTGGAACTGCTGGCTGGTGAAACGCGTCGCTTCGTGACCACCAAGACGTCGATGGCGGGAGGCGTGCTGCAGGCCACAATCGCTGCCGATGATCCCGAAGGTTCGAAGGCTACGGCGAGTGTTGACTGCCTGGCCACGGACAACGTGGCTCACACGATTCTTCCGGCGCAGCGTCGCGTGGCGGTGACGTTAGTGACGGAAGGCAACTGGTTTTTGCAGCACGTGCTGCAGGCCAACGAACGGATTGATGTCACGCTGGCTGCGGAGATCCCAGCAGCAAGACCGGCGGATTCCGATTCGGTCTTGGTTTTGCATCGCAAGGTGCCCGATCGGATTCCCGCTGGACGAGTGTTCGTGGTCGCCCCGGAGACTGACACGGATCTGTGGAAAATTGCCGGCCCGCTGGACAATCCCTTGGTCGACAAACAGCAGCACGACAGCCAGCTGCTGAAGTTTGTGCAACTGGACAGTGCTGTGATGGCTGAGGCGAAACAGTTGATTCCGGTGGGAGTTTACGAAACCCTAGTGGAAGCGATTTCCGGTTCGCCGCTGTACCTTCGCTTTCCTCGGCCGACTGGCGATGTGTTGGTGTTGACGGTCAATCTGGATCGCGGCGACCTGCCGCTGCGCACGGCGTTTCCGATTCTGTTTTCGAATGCGTTGAACTGGTTTTCTGGTGAAGCGGCCGAGTTTCAACCGGCGGTGAAGACTGGCGTGGCAACCCCGTTGCTGCTGCCGATGCAGCTTGCGGACGCTGAAGGAGTGACTTCTGGGCTGGACCTGATTTCGCCAACCGGGCAGCTTCAGACACTGCAGCAATCAGGCCGCACGGTGGTGCTTCCCGCATTGAATGAATCCGGTCTGTGGACGCTGCGAAGATCTGCGACGGAATCAGCGGACTCCGCAGACTCGACCGAATCAATTCTGATTGCTTGCAACATCGCCAGCGAATCGGAAAGTGATTTACGCCGCAGTGACGATGCAGATTCCGGCCTTGTATTGCCCGGTTATGCTGGTCAGCCCATGTGGTTGTACGCCGTGGCGTTGGCGTTTGTTTTGATTGTTGTAGAGTGGCTGCTGTTCCAACGCCGCATCATCGCTTAATCCGCGACGCCCACGGCGGTGGCGGTGGCGTAGAGTTTGGCGTGAGAAATCGTGATCAGCACTGAGTTGATGCCCATGTTGCTGGCGATGTCTCCTGCCCCGCCGGATAACTCGATGCGGGGTTGGCCGGAATCCAGCGGCAAAACTTCGATGTCGTGAAAGGTGATCCCTTTGACGAAGCCCGTTCCCAGCACTTTGACCACGGCTTCCTTGGCGGCCCAGCGACCGGCATAACGCACCGCGGCGTCTCGGTGTTTGGCCGCGTACGCGATTTCGGCGTCGGTGAAGCAGCGCCGCAGAAAATTATCGCCGTGGCGGTCGATCATGCTACGAATGCGTTCGATTTCGACGATGTCTGTTCCGAGACCAAGGATCATCTGTGGGTGATTTATAAAGTGTGAGTGAAGCGTGGGTGGGCGGACTATAGCGAGTTTTGCGGCGCGATGAGCAAACGGCGGCGAGTTCTAACCTCATCAACTGTGATTACGTGGCCTGTTCGTCGTCGGTTCCAAACGTTTTCCCGCCCCGATGACCACCTCAGCGATCGTGTCAAATGCCGTTGGCAGGTGGGAATATCCTTTGTTGGAGGTTCGCATGTCCGCCGATTTTGCAATTTTTCCGAGAATCTTCAGGACTTTGGGAATGGGATCGGGGAAAACTGCATCCTAATTCCCACTGCGGACGAGGCTGTTCGGGCGGGTGGATACTGGAATTTGATTGACGTTTTGTTAGCCTGACGTTTTCGCAGGCTTGGAAAACGGGCGATTGGAGAACAGAAAAGACTGCGACGGGCCGTGCGGCAACGACTACACCGTTGTTAACGCCTGTGCAGACTTGGCGAACCTGACCAAATGTCTGTAAAAACCCTTCTCTTTTATTGTCACTGATCCTTTCTCATTCTGGACGCCAATCGTTCGACCTGTCATCCTTCACGCTGTCTGTCGTTTTTCGATTCGAACTCAACACCCTGTCTCACAAGTGGCCGTCGCAAAGATTTGCGTAGTCGTGAGTTTCTTTGATTTGCCTTGAGCAACATGCTGTTCTGCAGTTGCTTGTGATTTGAGGCATTGTCAGTCGTCGAGACATTGACGTCTCACAGATGTGGTGGAATTTATGCTGGTGAATGTGTCTGAATACAACCACACACTACGGCGAACCCCGTTCTTGGTGGTCTTCGCTTGCGTCTTGTCCGCGAGTTCCGCAGGAATCGGGCAAGAGCCTGCCCTGAATCCCAAGGCGGAGTACGAACAGGCTCAGATGAAGGCGGTGCAGAATCTGCGCCGCGGCGGCAAGTCTCTACTGACGCAAGAGATCGTGATGGGCTTTGCCGCCATCGAAAAGGACTACCGCGACTTGCTTCGCAACGGCACCAACGGCCGCAACCAAAAAGAGATGGCGATCCTGAAGGCCGGGCTGGCTCGACGGATTCTGGCGTTGTCCGATCCCGATATTCAACAGGATGCGCCGAAGTTCAACACGGCCAACACAACCCTGCAACGTGAGTTGCTGCAGGCTGGCACCAAGGCCGCCATCCCGAATCCAGCTCAACGGCAGCAGTTCCGCGAACTGGTCTATAAAGAAGCAGTGCCGCTGCTGAAGAGGTTGTTGGCGGAAGGCAACCTGCTGTCGCGATCACAAGCTTTGCAACGTCTGCTGGACCTAGAATCCGTTCCGCAACGCTCGCAGGCACGCATGCGAATGTATGATGACGTGGATGACATCTACCTCCAAGTCTTGGGAGACGCCGAACAACCCGACGCCGTGAAGACTTTGGCCGCTACCGCGATGCGCAGCTATCTTCAAAAAGCGGATGCCGTTTCCACAATCGAAATCGCGTTCGCGGTGGCGATCATCAAAGAACTCGCTCGCCCGCATCTAAGTGACGCTTACCGAATTAACCTGCTGCAAACCTTGGAATTCGTGCGAGCTCCGCGAATGCTGGCGGGCAACAAAGAAGCGTTGATCTATTGTGCGATGGCCGATCTGATTAAGAACCGCGACATCGACATTCAGGTTCGCTGCCGAGCAGCACGCGTGATGGGACGTGCGGGCTGGGATCGAGCGATCAACTTCGATGTGCTAGCGTGGGCCGTCGGAGAACTCACCATCGAAGCCGCCGTTCAATTTAACGGATCGAAGAACAAAAAAGATCCGAAGTGGGCCTACTGCGGTTGGTATCTGTACACCGCGTTTCACCACGAAAATCGAACCGAAACGGACGGCAAGCCACCTTCTGACATGCCCAAAGGTTTTCTAAACAGAGATGCCGCGTCAACGGTGGTGCGTGAAGCTTACGCCAACAGCCATGCCATCATGGCTCACCTGATGTTCATTCCGCAGGACATCAAACCCCAAAGCTTGGGCCCGTTGTTCAAGTGGGTGCAAGCGTCGAAACCAGCGGACCTAAAGTACGACGCAGGGTGTCCGCCGTTCTAATAGTCCAAGGCCGACACTCTGTTTGCGTTTCTGCGTTTGACCCGACTCGCAGAGGAGGCCGCCAGCACAAAGTGCTGGCGGCAGAAGCCTTCTCTACGAGTCGGGTCAAACGGGTCAAACGGGTCAAACGGGTCAAACGGGTCAAACGGGTCAAACGGGTCAAACGGGTCGGAAACGAGTCCGAAGCTGAGCGGAGTCAATGTCGATGAGAATCCGTTCTCTCGAAGCCTTCCACTTGCCTGTGCATCTGAAGCAGGCCGTGCAGCACGCGTCTCAATCGCGGCACAGGAATGACACACTGATTGTGCGGTGCGAACTGACCAATGGCAGCGTCGGCTGGGGCGAAGCACTGCCTCGCACGTACGTCACGGGTGAGTCGATCGAATCTGTCTGGCGACAACTGTCTGCCACAGACATGAATCAACTGGCCGATCAACACTTCACTCAACCCCGAGATACTGTCGCCGTTTTGGACAACCTGCGACTGGCGGACGTGCAGCCCGATGCGGGGCTGGTGGTTCGCGAATGCTTCGGCAATTCCGTGCGATGCGCTCTGGAACTGTCTGTCCTCGATGCCGTGTGCCGATCTGCTGGTTGTTCGATTGCGGAACTGCTGAGATCCCTGCCGGAAGCTGCCAACATTGCAACGCACCTCAGCGAAGTGCGATACAGCGGTGTCGTGACTTCCGCCGCAAGTCCGCTTTCACAATACCGCAGTGCGTTAAAAATGCGATTGTTCGGCTTTGCACAGGTGAAAGCGAAGGTCGGCACCGCAGGAATCGATGATGCTAAGTTTCTGCAGCGAATTCGCCGTATGGTCGGGCCAAACGTCGATCTACGATTGGACGCCAACGAAGCTTGGACGCCAGACAATATGGTTGCGAACGTGGCCAAGCTGGAACGCTTTGAACCCACTTGCCTCGAACAGCCGGTGGCTCATGCGGACGTTCCCGTGCTGAACGAGTTGCGAAACATAACACAGGTGCCGATCATGCTGGATGAATCCTTGTGTTGCCGGGAAGACGCTCAGCGAGCGATCGTAGGTGGCACGTGCGACTTGTTTAACCTGCGAATTTCCAAGTGCGGCGGACTGCTGGCGTGCGTGCGTTTGGCAGCGTTCGCTCATGATCACAATCTGGGCTATCAGCTGGGCTGTCTGGTGGGGGAAACGGGAATTCTGTCGGCGGCAGGTCGACAGTTCGCGTGCAGCATCGCCAACCTTCGATATCTGGAAGGCAGCTACGACCGATTTCTGGTGCGCGATTCGTTGACTGCTGAGAACCTCACGTTCCGCTACGCGGGCCGCGCCCCAGCACTCACGGGACACGGATTAGGGATCACCGTTCAGGAAGAACGGGTGCGAGCAACGGCACGCAGATCGTTGCCGCTAATGTAGCTCGGCGGCCTCCGCCGAGCCCCCGCCGAGCCCCCGCCCGCGACCGATCCTGCACGCGAGGCAAGCTGAGACATTCTTGCTGTTTCACCCGTAGTCGCAGACTCGGGTTTCCGGCTTGGTCTGCGACCACCGGTGAAACGATGAACGGCTCATTTCGTGTCGTAGATCGGCAGTCCTGCGGCTTCGGCCACGGGGCGGGTTGTCAGTTGAATGCTTTTGGTTTCTTCATCCACGACAATCACCAGTGTGCCCTTGTAGTCGGGATTGCCGATGATCGCATCAATGGCTTTCAACGCGGGCACCTCACCGAGGTCGTACGTCTGTGCCATGTTTTGAGTCATCCCGGCCAGTTTTAGAGCGTCGCCGTTGATGATGATGGGCGTTTTAATTTCTTCCGAGATGTAGGCGAGGGCTCCCTGCAATGGTTCACGTCGGAAGTCGATAAAAATTGGCATCTTCAAACGATCGGCGACTTTGTCCGGAACGGCGGGCCCCGTGGCCACCGTGGGAGCTGGGCCGGTGAAGTCGGTTCGTGTGGATTCGTTCCAAGTCAGCATCGCACCGGCCGCCAGATTGCCGGCGGCATGAGTCGGCAGGTAACTGACCAGTCGCACAAAGTCGCTATCGATATCGTTGGACGTGCCAAGTGCTGTGGCTTGCATCATGGCTGGAAAACGACCGATCATCTTTCGATAGCCGAGGTTGCCGGGCTGCATAAATCGCACGGCACTTTGCAGTCGAGCCGGCAGAGCGTCCAGCTGACTGATCATCTGCTTCTGTACTTTATACTTGGAGCTGTCGTTCTTGGGACGTAACAACGTTTCCATGTACATCGCTTCCTTAGTCAGATGCAGGCTCCAGCTAATCGTCTGAACTTCGCCGCCGAACCACATCACAAAGCTATCGGCAAAGTCCTGCATTTCCTGACCGAATACGAATTCTCGGTGGGTATCGATATTCTGCAGGTCAAACAGCAACGTCATTTCTCGAGTGCGATCCGAACTGCTCAGCAGCACTTCCAGATCCACCGACGGCTGTCGAGAAAACGATATGGCTTCTGCCAAGTCCGTGCCCATGTTCGCCGGTGCGACAACAAACGTCTTGGCATCGATCAGCAGATAGGCATGCGTGTCTGATTCGAAAACCTGAGCATCCAAGTCTGCTCGAATCTGCGCTTTGAATCGCACCAGTTGCAGCTCAGACGCTGTTTGAGCTTCCTTCAGTCGCACAACAACCGCCACATCAGGCTGGATGGTTCGGGCGGGAAAATTCAACGCGAAGGTCAGTTCTTCAATTTCCTGTGGAGTGAACGTCGTGAGTACTAGGATTTTGTCGGTCAGCCATTCGTTAAGGTCGAAGGCGAGATTGACGAATTCCTGATGCCTGCGGTCGTTGGCCCAAACTTCTGATGGTCGAACGTGAAACACCAGATGCGGCGCAAAAGGCATATAGTCCAACGGAATTTGGCTTCCGTTGGTCGGACTTAAAGTCTTCGCGGTTTCGTTAGACGCCGCGAAATCCTGTTTGTCCTGTTCCCATTCCACATTTTGTTTTGGCTTGGCGTCAGCTGCCAGTTGAGCGGCGGCGGCTTTGGCCTTTTGGTCCTGTTGGTACCAGAGTCCTGTCATGCAGGCGACAAACAACGCCGTGCCAACTCCGACCGCGATCGGGCCCTTACGGTTTTTTTTTCGTCGCGTGCGCACGCGACTGGCCACACTGCCTTCGGCATCTGTTGTGGGAACCGCCCCTGCAAAATCCAGTTCGTGAGTTCCGCCGCTAGGCACGTCAGCCGCTGGTGCGGGTGATGCCGTTGGTTGAGTGAAATCAAAGCCTGAAGTTGGCACTTCCGGGAAAGCGGGCGCCGAAGGCTGCGGTGGTGCTGCGGGGAACACCGGCTCAGCCGCTTGATTGGCATCGGGGACCCAACGCGGTGAAGTTCCCACCAGCGGAGCAGCTGGAGGCGTCGGAGCAAGCGGCGCGCTGGGAGGGTCTGCCAGCTGCAGCTCAACTTCGTCCGGTTCTTCCAGAACAAATCGATGCTGACACTTCGGGCACTTTCCCTTGCGGCCAAGATACTGCGGGCCGGGCAGCTTTAGTCCAGCGCTACATTTGGGACAGGGAATGGTGATCGCAGACATGATGGAACCAGTAGATCGTTCGAGGAACAGCTTTCAGATCGAAATCAGCAGCCGACAGGCGTTCGCCCAATGGCACTCGCATAATACACCAGTCGCCAAGTCCGTGCATTGTCGAACGGAAAAAGATGTGGCAACGACAATCCGCTCCGGCCTGTCGAAGTGCGTAGTGCAAAAACATGTCTCCACCGATGTGAAATCGGCGGGGGACGGGTGAGTGCGACGAACCTACGAGCGGAAACGTTCGTCGTCAAACGGGTTCACGCCCTCCAGTCCTCCTCCGGCAGGCAAAGCGTTAATCAGCGTTTCGGCCAATTGGAAATCGTCTTTGGTGGTGATTTTGATATTCATCGACCAGCCGGGATGAACAAACACGGCCACGCCGCGTGATTCCACCAAGGATGCTTCGTCTGTAAAGGCGGCGGCATCATCGGCGTCCGCGTACGCACTTTCCAAAATGTCGCGACGAAAAACCTGTGGCGTTTGAGCCAACATCAACGACGTGCGGTCGACGGTTTTTTGAATCTGCCCGTGTTCGTCAACGGACTTCACTGTGCTGCTGACCGGCACCGCCGGAATCACCGCCTGTCGCTGTTCGGCAGCAGCAAACAGTTCCGTGATCCACTGCTTGGTTAGCAGCGGGCGGGCCGCATCGTGAACAGCGATATAGTCGCATGGCTTTGACAACTGTTTGATGCCGTTCAGCACGCTGGCCGCGCGAGTCGCTCCGCCGACTGCAATCTGAATCGGCAGGAACGCGAGGTTGGCCGTGAATCGCAGTTTGAAGTCTTCGACGTCATCCTCAGCCAACACCAGCACAACCTCAGACACATCGTCACGATTCACAAAGTGTTCCACAGTCCGCAGCCAGATCGCGCGACCTTTCAGATCGACGAACGGCTTTTTGTATCGAAATCCCTCAAAGCGAGTACTGTCTCCCGCAGCAGGAATGATCACCGAAAATTTGGACATCACTTAGAACCACCACAACTGTCGCTGAGCGAACTCAACCACATCGCCAAACAACCGAAAGGCCAGCGTGCATTCCGAACAGTAGATACGAACCGTGACTTCTGTGCCGATGCGTTTGATCGGAATTTCGTCACCATTTTCAGCGACGGCGATCAGTTCAAACGCGGTCCCAAGTTCGGCATCCACAGTCGAACGGGTGGCGATCGTTGTCAGGCGACATTTGTATTTTGTAGACGGTTCGCTGACGATTGTGAAGTCCCCTTCCAATTGACCGTCTCCACCATTGGCGATGTTTTCTCGGATGGCCTGAGTAATATGGCCCATGCGTTTTTCTGCGACCAACAACTCCATGTGCCACGGTGCATCGTCCGCATCATTCATAATGTCAAACAAATGGTCTCCCGCTCGAACAGGTCGGTCCTTCAGAATTTCCATGCGTTTGAAGTCCGCAATCACGCCACTCGCGGGAGCTCGAATGCTGAGTTTCTTTCGCACGCGATCTTGCAGTTTCAGCAGTTGACTTTCTGCGATCTGTCGGTCGGCTTCGATGCCCACGATCTTGATTTCGTAGTTATGCAATAGCTCGCGGTCGTTACGATCCGCCGCGTTTCGAGCGTCTCGCGTGGCTCGCAGCAATTCTTCCTGCTTCGCCAATTCGCTGCTAGCCGCTTTGATTTCCTGTTCGAGATCCGAATTTTCCATCCGCAGCAGAAGTTGATCCTCGACAACTCGGAACTCACCGTGTTCGTCTGGTATCAGAATGTTTTCCCGTGATGCTCCGCCGGTGTTGATTCGAATATCACCGTCGTGTGGTGCAAAGACCGCGTGTTGCTCAACAGGCATCAACTTACCGTCAGCATCGACGGGGTACTGCACTTTGATCAATGCCAAGGCTGCGACAAGCCCCGCCACAACCAGCAACACCACCGATGTAATGGCCAATTTTTTCCCTTGGAACCACTCCAGCACAGTCCCCATCATTTTGAAGATGGACTTTCCGAAGATGCGGCCATGAGTGCGGGAATTCCACATCGCTGCGCCCACATGATCCGCCAGCAATTCGGCGCGCTGTTCCAGTTCCGGGACAGGTTCCGATTCGCCCACCTGTTCGACGACGAGGCAGCCGATGGCTTTGGGGCGTTTGCTTTTGCGTTTGCGTTCCTCGTCTTCACCCTGTTTTCGCACCATTTCATCGTTCTGAAACAGCGGAACGATCATCACCATCCGCGAGCCGCTTTCTTGGACGAACTCAGCCAGTGGTTTTTCGACCTGCGGGGCCAGACCTTCGATCTTGCCGGAATACATCAGCGTTTCGCCCGACTCGATGACGCGGCGAGACAGCTTTTGCATGGCCACAATCAGATTCGCCCGCCCGTTGACCGTCGACTGGCCACTGACCGCACGGACCTTAATCTTGCTGCCTTTTTTGGTAACGATGCTCAAGCGATCGCAGCCCAGCAATGGCCGGCCATCACTGGCCGAAGCGTCGGCGACTTCTTGTTCGTCTAGGGAGCGTTGGATTCTGAGTGAGAATTGTTCGAAGTCCGTCCAGAATTTGCTTTTCATGTCGTCCGACATCGGAGCGTTGCGTCGCTTGCCTTCGATATAGCGCGAGGCGTAGCCACACATCTGCTCCAGAAACTGCATGTATCCGGAGCGTGCTTTTTCTGGAACGTCGGATCGCTGAAACAACTGGACGACGCCCACGCAGTCTTTTTCTTTGTGCAGAGCCGACAGCACCATCACATGTTCTGTCGGCAGTTCAACGCCAGAATCCTGTGTGAGTGTTTTGGCTTCTCCGGTCTGCAACACGTCGACCAACAACTTTTCGTTGATCTGCATCGCTCCGGGACGCTGCTTGAGTCCCGTTTCTTCTAGGTTTTCTTCCGCAGCCAGCGAAAGTCGCCCGCCGTCCAGCACCCAGACGGCTCCCGCGCGGGCACCGATGGCGGTCACAACTCGTGTTAAAAACTCAGGAAAAAACGTGCTCGGAGGAATTTCTTCCCCCGACATTTTCTCAACCTCTCTGGCCAGCTGCATCACCTTTTCGCGCACGCGACGCAGGTTATCTTCCGGGGCTCCGTTTGGTTCTGACATTGCTATTCCGACAATTCGGCTGGCACCGAATAGTTAATGGTTCTGGTTGACGGCCCTGCATTCAGCTGCCTAGTCAGACGTTCAGCGTCTGTGAATCCAACGGAAGTGTATTCCAGAACTCACGTTGCGCGTCCTTAAGGCAACACCGGAAGTGTTACAAAGTTCGGCATTTAGAGCAACATCGCCAGTCCAGAACCAGTTCATCGGCGAGATTATCGTGCTCGTCGGATGGCCCGAAGCCGCCATGGCACCGGCCCGTGCTGTACCCCGCTCACCCAAGTTTACCAAAACTGCCAAGTCTACCACGTTGATGATGATTGCGGGGGCGACAATTTTTGCTAGCACCTCTGTTAGCCGCAAATGTTGCCATATCCGATAATCGCCAGCAGCAGTGGAACACTGGGAAATGTATCAGATGTCATTAGAATCAGCGTACACAACGTCCAGCCGACGTTGCTTCATTGACGTTTCTTTCCTTGGGATGCCCCATGCTACGCTTTCACTTCGCGTTTTTCTGCCTGTCCGCGATGTCGATGGTCGCAATCGTCGGTTGCGCCGAGCCCGATCCGTCAGAATCTGCGATGCCGCTGACCGCCGATGATATTCGCGACGCCGTTGGTGGAGGTGACAGCATGCCTGTCGACGCGTCACCTTCGAAACCCGGTGCCGTGGACGCGGATGCTCCGGAGGAGTTTCAGGAAACAGCTTCGGGGTTACGCTACCGAATTCGCAGAGCATCCGAGGGTGCCATGCCGACCGCAGCCGACACAGTCACAGTCCATTATCGCGGCTGGCTGGATGACGGCAAAGAATTCGACAGTTCGTACGAGCGCAGCATGCCTGCCACGTTTGGGTTGGGTGGCGTGATCAAAGGCTGGACAGAAGGTTTGCAGCTGATTGGTGTGGGCGGCATGCTGGAGCTGGAGATTCCATCGGAACTGGGCTACGGACCCCGAGGCCAAGGAGGCACCATTCCACCCGACGCGACGTTGCACTTCATTGTTGAACTGCTGAAGATTGAATAACGTCACATCGACTACAGCCAGCCACTTTGGCGCTAGCCACGGACTTGAGGCTTGAGAACGCGTCGTGTTTCGGAATCCGTGGCTAGCGCCCAAACGGCGAGTGATGCAGAGTATCGCCCACAACAGTTTCGTAAACGTTTTGTAGAAGCCCCGCAAGATGCCAACCCCATCCGATGAACTCCTCGAGCGACTCAACCACTACGAACAACAACATGTCTTGAAGTGGTGGCCGGACCTGACCGCAGATCAGCAACAGCGGTTGTCCGAGCAGCTGCAGGCGGTGGACTTTCCGACGATTCAAACCGTTTGGCAGGCGAATCAGGAAGAAACCGCTGCAGCACCGTCACTGCAACAGCAGCCTCGCGCTGAAATCGCCCAAGCACCGTCTTCCGTTGTCAGGCAGCCGAGCAGTGTTGCGGATCAAGAAATTCGTGCTGCGGCAGCAGTTGTGGGAGCACAGCTGCTGGCGGACAGCCGGGTCGCCGTGATTACCGTGGCCGGCGGGCAAGGCAGTCGACTGGGATTTGATCATCCGAAAGGCATGTTTCCCGTCGGCCCGGTTTCAGAACGTACGCTGTTCCAGATTTTTGCCGAACAAATTCAGGCTCGAAAACGACGGCACGGCGGCCAGATCCCGTGGCTCATTATGACCAGCTCCGCCACTCACGATGAAACCGTGGCGTTCTTCAAACAGCACGATTTCTTGGGGCTCGAACAACAGACCGTGGTTTTCTTCCAACAGGGCAGCATGCCAGCCGTGGATGCGGCGACCGGAAAACTGCTGCTCAGCGGGCCAGACAGTCTGTGCCTGTCACCAGACGGTCACGGAGGTTTAGTGACTGCACTCAAGTCTTCCGGGCTGCTGGACAAGATGGCAGCGGACGGCATTCAGCACTTCTTCTATCACCAAGTCGATAACCCGACTGTCATTCTGTGCGATCCCGTCTTGATCGGCTTGCACCATCAGCATGGATCTCAGCTGACCACCAATGTCGTTGAAAAATCGAGCCCCACAGAAAAAATGGGCGTGCTGGTAGAACTCAACGGCAAACTGGAAATCATCGAATACAGTGAGCTAACAGAACAGCAGGCGTCGAAGGCGGACGAATCCGGTCAATGGATTTTCTGGGCTGGCAACACAGCCATCCATCTGTTTTCGCGGGAGTTTTTTCAGCAGTTGACAGATGGCACCCTTCAGCTGGAATTGCATCTGGCGTCGAAGAAGGTTCCGTATCTCAATGACGAAGGAACCTTGGTCGAACCTACGGAACCGAACGCTTACAAATTCGAACGCTTTATCTTCGACGCATTACCGCTGGCCAAGAATGCACTGATCGTTGAAGGAAACCGCCAGCGAGAATTCAATCCGGTGAAAAATGCGACCGGCAACGATAGCCCGGCGACAGCCAAGGCGGCGCTGAATCGAATTGCTCGGGAATGGGTCCAAGCGGCTGGACAAATTGTTTCGGAAGATTCCGATCTGGAAATCAGCCCGTTGGAAGCTCTGGATGCTGAGGAATTCGTTCGGAATTGTGAGTCTCGAGGGTGAGGGAATGGGGAATGGGGAATTCGGTGGCGGAGTATTTAGTAGAAGGCTGTTGCTAACTGTCGGCGAAAGCCGGCGGCTTGTTGGGATTTCGGACCCATGGCGCTTAGGATGACTACCATGGCATCTTTGGCGCGGTCGCGAATTTCTGTTCGATCCGCAGCGATCACCGCCAACAGCATTTCGCAGGCTTCTGCATAGCGTTTATCGACACTCAAAGCTTCCGCAAGGATGATCTGCAGGGCGACATTATCCGGGTCGGCATCTAGCGCCGCGCGGGCCTGAATTGTGCCGCCGGATTCTTCGACTTGGGTGCGGAGGGCCAGTTGTTCTTTCAAAGATTCCGCATCGGGTTCCAGAAAACCGCGTGTTTGAAGTTCGGCCAAGATCTCTTCACACTCTTGTTCGCGATCGAGTCCCAGTAGCACTCGAGCCAACGCGATTCGGAATGCGGCGGTTTCTTTGTCCAGTTCTGCAGCCTTGCGAAAACTCAGTTCGGCGGTTTCTAGGTCGCCCGCGCCTTCGGCCTGAAGTCCGGCGTTGTAGGCTTCGACGGCGGGGGAGGCGCAGAAGGATTCCAGCCATTCTCTGACCTGCGGTTCGGGCATGACGCCGGGTAGCTGGCTGGCGGGCTGGCCTTCGACCATGGCGATCACCAACGGAACCGACTGGACACCGAAGGCTCCGGCGATTTCGGGCAGTTCATCCACATTGATTTTCATCAAGATGAATCGACCGTCGAATTCTTCGGCCAGCTTTTCCAAGATCGGCATCAGCTGCTTGCACGGCTGGCACCATTCGGCCCAAAAATCGACAACAACGGGCACGTCGTTGGACTGATCGATGACGTCCTGACGAAAGGTGTCAACTGTCGTTGTGCGAATCCACTGACTTTCCATCGCTGTTTCCCGGCTTCCGAATCTGTAAAAATGTGATAATCTGCCGTCGACCTCGGCTCACTGACCAGTGTCCGAACGACGTGCCCGCAGATTACCCTGCAGCCGTCCAGAAACCAACCGCAACCGACATCCGGGCGGCGGATCACCCTGATTCCCCGTTTCTTATCAAGCCTATTGCAGCAGGAGCACGAAATGACTTTGCCGTCGGTCGAAATCCTAGAAGCGCATCATACGTTTCCGGGCCCCTACGCATTCAAAGTGATTGGGACCGACGAAGGAAACTTTACCGCGCGAGTGGTTAGTAGTGTGCGTGACGAATTGAGATTGGAACTTGATCCCCCGTATACATTTCGCACAACAAAAAACGGGAATCACGTCGCGATTACCCTAGAACCAGACTGTGAGTCAGCACAGCAGGTCATCGCCGTCTACAGCCGGTTGATGGGCATGGATGGAATTGTCATGCTGCTGTGATGTACCGCCGGAAAAACAGTTGCCCTTCTGCGCCTCCATCATCCTGAGAACCAAACCATGTCCGATCAACTTGACTCAATTCACCACATTGCCATTTCCGTCAACGATGTCGGCAACGCCGTGGATTGGTATCGCAAAACGTTTCGGTGCGAAATTGAATACCAAGACGACACTTGGGCGCTGCTGAAATTCGCCAACGCTTCATTGGCACTGGTCATTCCGGGGCAGCATCCGCCACATCTGGGATTTGTGACACCGACGGCTGCGGACTACGGCGAACTAAAAACGCATCGTGACGGCACACGATCGCTGTACATCAGCGACAGCAGCGGCAACGCCGTGGAATTGCTGGACCCAGACAGCGTCTAACTGGACAGCGGCACTTTAATGATCAAACATCGTTTCAGCCGTTGGGGAAAGTGGCGCTATCCAGCATTCCAGTGAATCTGACGACACATGAAATTTGATCGAGTCAGGGATTTAGACGAGCTGTCAGCATGCGAGATATTTCTGAATGGCTGGATTGTCGGGTCACCCGGAAACAGTCCGACGAACTTTTTCCTGAACAGGCACCTGTCTTCGTGCAGTTTCGGTATGTGATCGAAGAACACTGCTGGCATTTCGGGCGCTTCGGTCAATCCACCTTCCGCGAAAACTACGCTCCTTACAAAACTGACAAGACATGGGTGACCGCGCCCGCCAGAAACATGCGCCCGGTGATCAGTGCGTGCTATACGCACCAGACAGTGACGCATGACGAAGTGTCCTTGGTTGCCGTCGCATCGCCTGCGGTTTGCAGTCGGATCTGTCGCACGTGTCAACGGATTCTGATTGAAGAACGTGATCGAGTCTTAGCAAACAGCCCCGGACGCCGGCGCGCGGCCATGCTGGAACGAATGCTGAAACACGCGGCGCCTGAACAGCGTTCGCAACTGCCAGCACCAATGTCGATGGAGTCGATGCCGTTGCAGAACGAGCTCCTGCGGCTCGAAACCTACGCTGAACAAAACTGTGCGGAGCACGACTACTTCGCCGTGTGTCTGGCCAACGCCTTCGGCTGGTAAAACGACGCACTTCCTCGATTGACAGAGCGTTGGGGCTTGGGGGCGTTCATTGTTGTTTCACAACCACAGTGCCTGCCAATTTATCGCCCCACCGCTGTCTGCGTTCGGACCGAAGAGCGATCAGTGCTGCGGGCAGCCCCCCCGAGGAACAGCGGATTGACCTCAATGATTCGTGTTATCGTACGGATAAACGAAGCCTTAGTCACTCAAAAGCTCCTTAAGGAATTGATGATAACGTATTGGATTCGGTCTGGTTCTTGCGGGTTTCTCGCGGACAATTCACAGATCGCTTTGGTCGAATTGCTCAATAAAGTTCGCCAACACGGATCGGTTGTTTTCGATGGCGGCGGGATCTTGTCGCTCCAACGCTTCTTCGAAACCCGACATCAACGATTCTAACAATGGCCGGTGCTCACTGCCTAATTCTCTGTACAGCGCGATCCGCGCGCCGCAGCAAGTTGCGGTTTTCTGTGTCTTCACGCGGGTGAAGTTTCAGCGCCTGCATGTTGGCGACAGCGTGGTTGAGCTGTTGGTCCGATAAGTCGCGAGCGTGTCTGGTGACTACAAAAGTGGCTTTATCACCGGTCGCGATGATGGTGGCTTCGACTTCCAGAATTCCGTTCAGGTCAGACGTAAACCGGACTTCGATTTCTTGACCGGCGGGGCCCAGCGGAATGCCTTCGACGAGGAATTCGCCCAGCAGCAGGTTGTCTGCCGTGTGGCGCGCTTCTCCCTGATAAACCTTGACTTTGACCTGCGTCTGGTTCGGCAAGATGGTCGGAAACGTTTCCACACGGCTGACCGGAATCGTCGTGTTGCGATTGATGACGGGAGCAAAATAGCCGTCTCGAATCTGTCCAGCCATGTGCCGCGACATTTCGACACCCAATGCAGACGGTGCGACGGCGTATGTTTGAATTCACACGACGTGTGATTTGTTTGGCTGCAGATGGTAGTCTTATTCTGCAATGACCAGCAAGGATGGCTGGGTTTGTGTGAAAATTGGCGTTCAGGAGTCTCTTTCGACTCAACCACGCCCGCCATTACCGTTTTCATGCAGACAGCCGCTGATTTCAACTCGTCGCGAACGGAACTTTCGATGCCCAAATTTTTCCTCATCGCCTTGTGCGCCTTCTTCACCAGCAGTTTCACCAGCCGTTTCACCAGCAGTTTCACCAGCAGTTTGGTGGTGGCTCAAATCAACGGTGGTCAGGGGCAAGGCGGACAAGGACAGGGTCAGGGCGACCAGGGGCAAGGTGGACAGTTTCCCGGTGGAATCGTGATCAATCCCAGCGGTGTCATCACGGCTCCGCAGGCGCAGCGATTAAATCTGGCGTTGGAACAAAAGCGGCTGAAGTCAGTGGCGGCCGCTCAGTTGCCAGCGGACATGACCAAGCCCAGCAAGTTAAGAAAGGTGTCTTTGGCCAAATTGGAGGCCGCCTGCCAGCAAGCCGTTGATGCGGGAAAGTCGCCCGGCCCGGACCTGAAATATCTGGCCGGTATCACGCAGTTGCAATATTTGTTTGCCCTGCCGGAATCAGGAGACTTGATCATCGCCGGCCCGGCAGAAGGATACGCTCCCATGGCGGATGGTCGTGTGGTCGGCATCGAAACCGGTCGACCGGTGTTGACACTGGATGACCTGCTGGTGATGTTGCGATTGCGATCGACGGCCATGCAACTGGGTTGTTCGTTCGACCCCAACGCCACACGTTTGGCTCAAGCACAGGCGTGGAACAAAGCGAATAGCTCAGCCACCACGGTCGACATTGCGCGGCGTCGCTTTTTTCAGATGGCGGAAGTGCTGGGGAATTGGGACGTCAGGGTGTTCGGATTTCCACCGTCCAGTCACGCCGCCGTGTCGACAGTCGAAGCTGACTTCGAAATGAAGTGTATCGCATTGGGATTGAAGACTCCCCAGATCCGCGGCTTTCTGAGCCATTTACAAATGGCGGTGCTTGGCGAAAACACCATGCGGCGGTGGTGGTTCGCTCCGCACTACAATGTCATCGAACGATCTGCAGCCGGCGACGCCTTTCACATCGACGGTCCACGACTGCAATTGATGGCTCAGGATGAACTCGTCGACGCGGACGGCAACCGCAGCGAGGCGGCGTTTACGGAAGTCAGCACCGAACGCTATACCAAGCAGTTCAATAAACACCTGCCGGCGCTGTGCCAGCAGGTTCCTGCGTTTGCCAGCACGCAGAATCTGTTTGATCTGGCCATTGCAGCCGCGTTGATTCGGCAACATCAGCTGCATGAATTGGTTTCGTGGCAGCCCAGTTTGTTTCTGGACGCCGAAAAACTGCCGCTACAGAAGTACACGGTGCCAACAGAAGTGCCATCGCTAACCAACGTGAAGACAGTGAACCGAGGCCTGTTGATGGGGCTCGTGGGCGGTGGCGTGACGATCATTCCGGATCGCGTGGTCATTCGCACCAATGTCTTGCCAGCGGATCGCACGCCAGAATTTCGTCCCACCGACAACACGGCGTGGTGGTGGGATTGAGGCCGGCTGCAAGGCTACGCACCCATGTCTAAGCTTTCGTACAAAACTCGTTTAACCGCCTGCCCATTGGGCTGCGTGTGGTGCGCCAAACGCGCGGCCCGATGGGCAGGCGGTTAAACGATGAAACTTGTGCATGGTGCTTACGCGGCATCGGCATCGCCTCAATCGCGTGCAATCCTGAGTGCGATTGGTTGGGGGCGTTGATCATCGGCGACGGTTATGTCTTCGAGGCCCTTGCGGATTTGCGTCAATTGTTCGTTGATGGCGTGGCAGCAGTCGACCAGTTGGACTTGCCAGTCTGTTAGCAGCTCTCGATCCAGCAGCCAGTCCTGAGGGTAGTCGTAGCAAATATCGTGTTCAGCAGATGGGGCATGATGAATTCCTGAAGCCGATGCAGAGGCGAGCATGGGTGAGCCTGATGGGAATGAGGATATAAACTGGTGTAATGTTGGCGCTGAATGATTCCATTCGCAGCTCAACGTTGAATTGCAAGATGACGGTGACCGTCCCAACGGATGGCCGCTCCGTCTGTCCCGGCATGTCGACCAAAAATGCCGCCGACAATTATGCAGATCGGCAGAAAACCTTGCCCTTCTTCACCGTTTCACCCCACAGGTGCCTGCTACCAAGCTCGACCGGTTCACCTAACAGGCGTATCCGTCACAGCCGGAATCGACGGTTCACGGACTCAATCGCTTTCGATGTGCCGTGAGCTTCACAGGGAATGCCGGAACATCAAACCACGAATGGACACAACGTCAGCGCAGGCCCACTTCCGCCAGCAATCGCTGCAGCGCAGCTAGTTCCTTGGACGGGGTGAACAGAACGGCGCGCGATGCGCATTGCTGTGTCAGCCGGTCAACAAACGGGCGATCGGTTTCTATCTGCAGCAGCCGGTCTCCAAGTTGTGCCGTATCGCCGCTATCGAAGTAGCCAGCGTATTCGGTGCCCAGCATACCGACGTTGCCCGAAATTCGTGATGCCAACACGGGCACGCCTGCCACCAGCGCTTCGGAAATCACGTTGGCTCCGCCTTCCATTTTGGACGACACAACGACCGCCCGACTGCGGCTCATGAGCTGTTGAGACTTCAATTGTGTCTGGCTGCCCAGCCAGTGATAGCGAGGATTTTTGGCAACCGCAGCGGTCGCCCGGAACCGCATGTGTTCAGACATCGCTTGGCCGATATGAGTGATGGAAATTCGAGAATGCAACGGCAGCGTTCGCGACGCCATTTCCGTTCGAAACGGGTCTTTCACCGGTCGCAGGTGTCCGGCCACGCAAATTTCGACAACATCCGAACGCTGCGGCAATGACTTCGCCGGACGTAGCGCAGATTGGTAAATCACGCGAACTTTGTCGCGCAACATAGCCGGCAGCTCGTCTCCACCGCGTTCTTGCAGCACAACCAGTCGATCCGCCGCTTGCAGTGTTCGCTTGGCTTGAGCCGATCGATGAATGTCGCGGTACAGATCCGTGCCGGTCAGCATCACGATGACAGGTGTTTTTGGCGCGTGGCGGCGGAGTTCGTGAACGGCCGCCGCACTGCGTTTCGCGTGCAATGCGATGAGCAGATCGCATTTTTGCCCGGAAAACACTTGCGCCAGCGTGACCTGATGTCCCAGTGAACCTAACATTTTGGCCCAGCGAGTGGCCGTGACACGATTTCCAGATCGGGAGTCGCGGCCTGCGGGAGTGACGATCAGGATCCGAGACATTGCAGCTTTGGTTGTGCGAGAAATGAGCCATTCGGACAGGCGACCGCCGCGTGATCGCTGACTGGACTGGCGATGGCGATGATGCGAAGTCTGACTGTAACGGAAGTCGTCGAGACTTGCACCGCTTCAAACCGCCAGCCGCAACCTCCAATGAACTGAAATGTTCGCTTTGCGAGATGTTGTTAATGCGTGGTCGTTTGCGATTCGGTAAAATTGAGGCTCCTGTTTTCGAAAATCTGGCCACTGGTGGCGTGTCGCTGGCCCCCGGTCAAGTAAACTGGGGGGTTTTTGCATTTCCAGGCTGCATGGGAACCCCGGTAAGCTGCGATTTCCGGGGCGAAACGGTCGAAAAACGCTCCATTGCGCGGTATGCTCCTAGGAAAACCGGTCGTGAACCGCCCGTGAATCGGCCCTGTACGCTCGTCTGCATTTGCCGGCGCTCTTGTGACCTACCAACAACTCACTTACTCAACCAGTCCATGACCCAACTTAATAAATACAGCAGTCGAATTACTCAGCCACGTTCTCAGGGCGCGTCCCAAGCCATGCTGTATGCAACCGGCATGCAGCCGGCGGACATGGATAAAGCTCAGGTGGGAATTTCCAGCGTCTGGTACGAAGGCAACAGCTGCAATATGCACTTGCTGGATCTGGCGGCCAAGGTGAAGGAAGGTGTTGAGGCAGCGGGTTTGGTCGGACTGCGATTCAACACCATCGGCGTCAGCGATGGGATTTCGATGGGCACGGACGGCATGTCGTTTTCGCTGCAGTCGCGAGATCTGATCGCCGACAGCATCGAAACCGTCATGTGCGCTCAGTGGTATGACGCCAATATCAGCCTGCCCGGCTGCGACAAAAACATGCCCGGTTGCATCATGGCGATGGGACGCCTGAATCGACCGTCGCTGATGGTTTACGGCGGTACGATCAAAGCTGGCTGCGGGCTGAAGGGCGAAAAACTGGACATTGTGTCTGCATTTCAGTCGTACGGAGAATATCTGGCGAAGTCGATTACGGACGAAGAGCGGCAGGACATTGTTCGAAAAAGCTGTCCGGGCGCGGGAGCCTGTGGAGGCATGTATACGGCCAACACCATGTCATCCGCGATCGAAGCTTTGGGCATGAGCCTCCCGTATAGCTCGTCGACGCCAGCCGAAGATCCCGACAAGCTGGCAGAATGCTTTGCGGCGGGAGCGGCCATTCGTGTGCTGTTAGAAAAAGACATCAAACCGCGCGACATCATGACGCGGGCCGCTTTCGAAAATGCCATGGTCGTGGTGATGGCATTGGGCGGGTCCACAAATGCGGTCTTGCATCTGATCGCGATGGCTCGTTCCGTTGACGTGGATTTAACTCTGGACGACTTCCAAGCGGTCAGCGATCGCACGCCATTCATCGCCGATCTGAAGCCCAGCGGCCGATTTGTGATGGAAGACTTGCATGCTGTCGGCGGCACGCCGGCCGTGCTGAAGTATTTGCTTCAGCAAGGCATGGTCACTGGCGACTGCATGACAGTGACGGGCAAAACGCTGGCCGAAAACTTGGCTGACCTGCCCGGCTTAACCGAAGGCCAGCAGATCATCACGACGGTCGAAGGTGCGGTCAAGGCGACAGGCCATCTACGAATTCTGCGCGGAAATGTGGCACCAGAAGGTTCCGTGGCGAAAATCACGGGCAAGGAAGGTCTGGATTTCAGCGGCCCGGCGCGGTGTTACGACTCCGAAGAAGACATGCTGAAAGGGTTGGAAGACAACCAGATTCAAAAGGGCGATGTGGTCATTATTCGTTACGAAGGTCCGCAGGGTGGACCAGGAATGCCGGAAATGCTGACACCAACTTCGGCAATCATGGGCGCTGGGCTCGGATCCGACGTGGCTCTGATGACGGATGGTCGCTTCAGCGGCGGTTCGCATGGATTTATCGTCGGGCACATTACGCCGGAAGCTCAGGTGGGAGGTCCGATTGCTTTGCTGCAGAACGGCGACATTATTACCGTTGATGCAGAAGCCAACGAAATCAATGTCAACGTGTCTGACGCCGACATGGAAAAACGCCGCGCGGCGTGGCAGGCACCTCCGTTTAAGGCCACGCGGGGCACGCTGTATAAGTACATTAAAAATGTGAAATCAGCATCAGAAGGTTGTGTGACGGACGAATAGTGCAGGCCAGTTCTGGCGGTCAGAAAGCAGGCGGTCCAACAGTGTTCAAACCGCAGTGAACAGAGATTCGAGATCCAGATTCGAGATCCCTTAGACGCAATTGTCGCGAATCTTTCAACAGAGTATTGAGGTTATGACGTCTCAAAACGCATCTAAACCAGCCAAACACTCACAAGGTGGGCTCATGCTGTGGCACGGCATGAAGCTTTCCGGAGTGTTGCGTTTGTTGAGCATGAAACCAGCTTTGCACTGGAGTCGGCTGCATCGTACGTTGAGTCTCCCGTTTTCGGGGGCGTACAATTCGGTGTTGGGGCTGTTGGAGTCTGCGATTCATGGTCGAGGAATTCGAAAGACTCAGATCGAACAGCCGCCCTTGTTTGTGTTCGGTTATTGGCGAAGCGGCACAACATTGTTGCAGACGCTGCTAAGTCATGACCCGGCGTTTCAGAACTTGCCGTTGTATCGCGCTTTGTTTCCGTGGCACTTTCTGATTTCCGAAAAGCTGGTCACTAAGCTGACCGCGAGGTTCGTGCCGAAGAATCGGCCAATGGACAACATGAAGATTTCTTGGGACGCCCCTCAAGAAGACGACATGACGCTGTGCATCATGAGCCAAGTGTCGCCGGTGATGCTGGTTTCGCATCCGCACGACTTCGAACACTTCTGGAATTCGCTGGACTTTTCCAGACTGCCGCCCGGCGATCTGCAGCGTTGGAAAGACAGCTTGCAGTTGTTGGTGAAGAAGCTGACGTATTCTGACCCGCGTCGCGTACTGATGAAATCCCCGTTTCATATGTACCACATGCCGCTGCTGATGGAGATGTTTCCGGATGCCAGATTTCTATACATCCATCGAAATCCGTACAACGTTTTTCGATCCGCCGTGCATCTGCGACATCGCACCATTGATGAAAACTGTCTGGGGCGAGACGAAGCGAAGCACCACGAAGAAGAAATCATCAAGAGCTACAAATTCGGCTTTGACGTTTTCGAACGTGATCGCAAACTGATCCCCCAAGGGCGCTTACACGAAATCGCGTATGAAGAGCTGGAACAAGATCCCGTCGGCGTCTTGCGGAGAGCTTATGAAGGTCTGGAACTGCGCGGATTCGAAGGCCTGGAAGCCGCACTGCAGCCGGAATTAGAAGGCCTGAAGCGGTATCGCAAAAACCAGTTTGACGACGATCCGTACTGGGTCGAACGCGTCTATCAGGAATTGCGACCAATCTTTGATCGCTACGGTTACGAAAAACCCACGGTCACAAAGACAGAACCGAAGGCTCAAGCGGTTCAGGCGGGGCCGTAGGTGGACGGGTGACACTTTTTGTGTAGCTCGGTGGTCTCCACCGTGATTTCTCGGCGGAGACCGCCGAGCTACAGAAGAACGACCGCAGTTCTTAAACCTGACAGACCGCGAGTGCTAGAAATCTGAAGTGCCAACTTTTCTGAAGCCTAGACTCATGTCATCTCATCGCCGACTGATGGTCATCAACGTGGTGGGACTCACGTGGGACATGCTCGGACCCAACACGCCACATCTGTCTGCGCTGGTCAGTGAGGGATTTGGTCGGCCGATGCAGACCGTGTTGCCTGCCGTGACCTGCACGGTTCAGGCCACAATACTGACGGGACTCATGCCAGCGCAACACGGCATTGTGGCCAATGGCTGGTACTTTCGCGATCTAGCGGAAGTCATGTTTTGGAAGCAATCGAATCATCTGATTAGCGGACAGCGAGTTTTCCAGACGGCTCGCCAACAGGACAACACGCACACCACGGCGAAGATGTTCTGGTGGTACAACATGTACGCCGACGTTGACTGGTCGGTTACGCCTCGCCCGTCCTACCCGGCGGACGGCCGCAAGGTGATGGATATCTACAGCTGTCCGGTCGAGCTGCGAGACTCTTTGCAGAAAACGCACGGCAAATTCCCGCTGTTCAATTTTTGGGGTCCAACAGCTGACATCAGGAGTTCAACGTGGATCGCAGATGCCAGCATCGACATCTGGAAACAGCACGATCCGTCCTTGATGTTGGTCTATTTGCCGCACCTAGATTACAATCTGCAACGCTTGGGACCGCATGATCCACGGGTCGCGGCGGACGTTCGAGCGGTGGATCAGGAAGCGGGAAAACTTATCACAGCCGCTATGGAAGCTGATGCAGATGTGGTCGTGCTTTCGGAATATGGAATCACGGAAGTCAACCAGCCGATTCACATCAATCGGATTTTGCGAGAACACGGCTGGCTGACGGTACGACGCGAACCACTTGGCTGGGAAAGCTTGGATTGCGGAGCGTCCGCAGCGTTCGCGGTGGCCGACCATCAGGTGGCCCATGTTTACGTGAAGGAGCCTTCGCGATTGGAAGATGTTCGCAAGTTGCTAGGTTCCATTGACGGTGTCGAGGCTGTGTTCGACCGTCAGCAACAGGTTGCGGTGGGTCTGGACCACGACCGCAGCGGAGATCTGGTGGTCGTGAGCAGTTCTGAAGCGTGGTTTACCTATTACTTTTGGCTGGACGACGCGGTGGCTCCGGATTACGCCCGCACAGTGGATATTCATCGAAAACCGGGCTACGACCCTGTGGAACTGTTCGTTGATCCGACAATCCGATTTCCTAAGGTTAAGGTTGCCCGTCGGCTGGCTCGTAAGCTGCTGGGTTTTCGTTATTACATGGATTTGATCGGCCTCGACGCCAGTTTGGTCAAGGGCAGTCATGGCCGGTTGCCAGATGCGGATCGTCTGGAATCTGAGGGGCCGGTGTTTCTGAGCAGCAGTTCTCGGGCTGAGAGCGACAGTATTCACGCCTGTCACGTTCGAGATCTGATTCTGAAGTTACAATTCGGGGCCTGACTCTGGTCATTAGGCACGCTGTGCATCACAATGCGGCCGAATTGTGGCAGTCGACAGACAGCGAGCCGTTTTGGCGCTAGCCACGGACCCAAGATCCGTGGCTAGCACCAAAACGGCTGGAAAACGGCTGGAAAACGGCTGGAAAACGGCAAACGCTTCAGTCGACTGAGGTGCTACGAAATTTATTACGTGACTTGATGTACGCGAAAGGTTTGTGCAGTGGCGCGAGATGATGACGACGACGATGATGGCGAAGAGGATGAAGACGTCGAGCAGGTGTTGTTTCAAGGCCCCATGATGGGCCGCGAAACCAACCTCAAGCAAAATCCGCGACTCGTCAAGGCGGCGTTGGTGCCAGCCAAGAAGATGATCTCGGACGCACTGTCGCGACGTGCTGGGATCATCATTCTGGAACCCGTTCAGGGACGCGTGGCGCTGCGATTTATCGTCGACGGAATTCCGTATCCAGCCGGGGCTCTACCGGGTCAGCGTGGCATGGCGATGATTCAGATGCTGAAGGTTCTGGCGGGCCTGAATCCTCAGGAACGTAATGAAGCCCAGTCGGGTGGAATCTACGCCGAGTTCGCGGACACCAAATATCAGCTTCTGACGGAAACGATTCCTCTGCAACCCGGCGTGGAACGGATGCGAATTCGCGTCGTCAATCCGAAAATATCGTTCATCAGCCCCAAACCAGCGGGCATGCCGGACGATTTGTCGGAGCTGCTGCGAAGTTTCACAGAAGACAGCAAAGGCATTGTTCTGGCCTGTGGTCCGGCGGAAAGCGGTGTGACATCGCTGTCCATGTGTGTGCTGCATAGCGTCGATCCCTATATGTACTGCGTGTACAATATGGCCGACCGCGGCACACATGAACTCATGAATGTTTCGGACTACGAATTTGAGCCAGGGCATGACCTAGAAACCAGCTTCGAACGCGTGCTGCGGCGTGAAGCCGACATTCTGTACATGGGAAAACTGCAGGATCCCGCTGTGGTGCAAACGATCTTCGATTTTGCAGGTCGAGCGTGCTTTGTCGGAGAAATTGATGCCCCCACACCGGCTGATGCCATTATTAAGCTCGTGGAATGGGTGGGCATGGATTTGGTGGCCAATCATGTCAAGGCAATCATCAGTCAGAAGTTGATCCGTAAGCTGTGTGACGACTGCAAACAGGCCTTCCGTCCGAATCCTCAATTGCTAAAACGGCTGGGATTGCCAGCAGAAAACACGGTGTTGTATCGCGCCCCGTCTCCACCCGACGAAGACGACGAGGATGCTCCCACAATCGAAGAACTGTGCGAAGACTGCGACGGAGTTCCGTTTCATGGGCGTGCTCCGGTTTACGAGCTGCTGGAAATGACAGATGGCATGCGGGAAGTAATCGCGACAAATTTGAGTGTCGAAGCGATTCGCCAACAGATGACGGCGGAGAACATGCGTACGCTGCAAAAAGATGCTTTGCGTTTGGTCGTCAGCGGAACCACGGCACTAGAAGAAGTTCAGCGCTCGTTTGCTCCACCGGGGGGTCGCAAACGTCCCAAAGGTCGGCCCCGTCCCCGGCCAGAAAGTTAGTCCAGAAGTTTTGCGGTCTGCGTGATGTTGCATCACGATGTTTCGAATTCCATGACTGCCGAAAGGAACGTGGCACAGTTGACGATCACGGCGGATTCCACACAGCAAGAAGCAGAAGCCAACCAGCAATCCGCTGCGGAGCGTGAATACGGTTTGCGCCGCGCAGTATTTGCGCAGCGTGCGGCTGATTCGCGTTCTAAAGATCGTTTGTTCGTGCGTTTCCGAGTCATCGCCTTCATCGGGCTGGTGGGAGTCGGTTGCGCTTGTATTGGCGATCCTTCCGTGTCGTGGTTCTGGATGCTGGTGCCGATCGCGATCTTCGCCGCAGTGCTCAAGCTACATCAACCCATCATCAAACGCTTGCGCAGATCCGAGGCGGCTCGCGACTACTACAGCAACAGTCTCAGCCGATTGGCCGGGCAGTGGCGAGACTTCCCACAATCGGGTCTGCAATTCGCCGACTCCCAGCATCCGTGGTCCAGCGACCTAGACATGTTCGGGCCGGGCTCGATCTTCCAACGGCTCAACCAATGCCGCACGTTGCCCGCACAACGCAAACTGGCCAGATGGCTCACGACACTCACCACGACAGACATCATTGACCAGCGACAGCGGCAGTCCGAATCTCTGCGGGACCAACTAGACCTGCGCGAACAACTGGCGATCATCGACGACCAGGTGGACTGGGCTTCGGCCGAAACATCTTTAACCGGTTGGCTGAGTGAAACTCCCAAACCCTTTCCTGCATGGGCCTTGTGGGGGGCTCGCTGCGTGGGAGTCGTTTCGGTTGTGGTCTTGATACTGGTGTTCGGCAGCACTTTAAGCATCACGGCGATTTTGCTGATGATGTTGCTGCAGACTCCCTTTGTCTATGCGAATCGTCATCGGATTAAATCGGTGATGGATGAAGTCGATTCCGTCGACAAAGCTCTGCGACAATTATCCGATGTGACTCAGCAGTTTGAGACGTTTCCGTTTACCGAAAAATCGTTGCAGCAGTTGCAAAATCGTCTAACCGTCGACGGTGTCATCGCATCGAATCGGATTCGCAAGCTAAGCACGTTGATCGGCTGGCTGAACAACGCGTTGCGGAATCAGTTCTTCATGCCGATTGCGTGGATCTTTGGCTTTTATGTGCATCTGCCCTATAGAATCGACCGCTGGAGAACCTGCTATGGGGCTCGTGTGACAGAATGGCTGGACGCCGTGACCACAATGGAAGTTGTCAGTAGCATCGCTGCGTTTAATTACGAACAAATTCGGTTTACGCAGGCTGAGATCAGCGACGAAACGGTCGAATTCACTGCCACACAACTGGGGCATCCGTTGCTGACGGATTCTGAATGCGTCCGCAATGATGTGTCGTTGACTCAAGGGACGCCATTGATGTTGATCAGTGGTTCGAACATGTCCGGCAAAAGCACGCTGCTGAGGTCCGTTGGCACGAATCTTGTCTTGGCGTGTTGTGGCGCGCGAGTGAATGCCGAGCGGTTTCGGGCTTACCCGTTTCAGTTGGGCACTGCGATGCGAGTCAGTGATTCGTTGCAAGAAGGACGCTCGTTATTCTTTAGCGTGGTGCAGCGGTTAAAGACTGTTGTGGATCTCGCCAATCAAGAACGCCCGGTGTTGTTTCTGTTGGACGAAATTTTAAGCGGCACGAATTCGCACGACCGTCGCCGTGGAGCCGAAGCCGTCATTCGGACGCTGGTTGACAAGGCGGCGCTGGGCATGGTCACGACACACGATTTGACGCTGACCAAGATCGTGGAATCCATGGATGGCAAAGCAGAAAACAAGCACTTCGAAGACCAAGTGCTGGACGGAAAAATGACGTTCGATTACCAACTGCGAGACGGCGTCGTCGAACGCAGCAACGCCATCGAACTCATGCGCATGATGGGTCTCGACGTCTAAAGACCACTCGGTGCGAATGCACGGCCGTGGTTGAATCAGAACGCATCACGATAACATGTGCCGACGGGTGGCAGATTCTGGCGGAGCCTGCTTGTGTTGCGCAGCCATCGTAAGATGCTCTGGAACGTCCAAACCACGGCTAACGTTGGATTTGAAAAGAACCCGTCAGGGCGGTTTCCGATCGCCAAAGCGACACCGCTAGCCTGAACGGCAAGCGGTGCCACCCGAATGGCCCGGAGCGTCGGGGCTAGGAAATGCGACTCTGCGTTCAGAAACCTCAAATCGTATAACCGCGTGGGCATCGCCCCGCGCGGTGGCCACTCAGACACGCGGCCCGTTGGGCACGCGGTTATACAACGGTTGAACAACGCACGACGGTCCGCAAATTCATGCCTCCGGCGGCCCGCCTTAGCTGTTGGCGGCAGCCAAAGCGGCGTCGTAGTTCGGGTGCTCGGTCGTTTCCGAAACGTATTCAACGTGCTTCAGGTTTCCGTCGGCACCCACCACAAACACGGCCCGAGCCAGACAACGATCAAGCGGCCCGCCTTTGATCAGCACGCCGTAGTCTTCGCCGAATTTTGTGCAGCGATGAGCACTCAGAGTCTGGACGTTTTCAATTCCTTCTGCGCCGCACCAGCGTTTCAGGCCGAATGGCAGGTCCATGCTGACAACGATGACTTCCGTATTTTCCAGAGCGGCGGCGTGCTCGTTAAACTTGCGAGTTTCTTCGTGGCAAACACTGGTGTCCAGCGATGGCACTGTGGCAATGATACGCGTTTTTCCGGCACTGCTGCTCAGGCTGACGTCTTCTAAACCAATACTCTGCAGCGTAAATTCTGGAGCTGCGGCCCCGGCTGCCAAAGCGGCTCCGGCAAGGTCCAACGGACCGCCCTTTAGCGTGACTGCTCCCTGGCGAATTTCTGACATTTCTATCTCCAATGTGATTCGTAAAGTCGTGATTGATGTCCGCTCGGTAGTATGTCGTTTCCGCTTGCTGTTGCAACGGACGCAGCGTGACTGAGTGTTGCAACGCGGCAAGTCGTCCGCAGGTTTCTGCAAATGAATGATCCCGATGTGATTCTGGCCGGTGCCAGTGTGAGGAGCTTGGCCGAATCGGCGGTTCGAAATGGCTTGCGGCCTGTGTGCGTCGATATGTTCGGCGATGAAGATCTGTGCCGACTGCTGCAGCGGCACTTCGGCACGGCGGAAGGACTGATCGTTGTTGAACGTTTTGGTGATATCCCGCAACGCATCAGCGGCTTGGCGGGATATATTCCGCTGATCGCAGTCGGCGGAATCGAGAACGACTCGCACGTGATGGCGCAAATTCGAGCTCAGAGAATCGTGTGTGGGCCTTCTGCAGCTGTGATTCAAGAAGTCCGCGACCCACGAATTCTGTTCCCGGTGCTGCAAGGCGGCGGCTGCCACACCCCGCGATTTCGGTTCGATGACTTCACCGCAGATCATGATACGCGGTGGCTGCAAAAATCGACCACCAGTGCGGGCGGCCAAGGCGTTCAGCTGTTCGATTCGGTTTCTGCGCAGCAGCAACTCGGATTGCCCAACGGTCACTACCTACAAGAATTTTTGGACGGCATCCCGATGTCGGCCACGTTCTACTGTTCAGATGCCGGTGTGCGACTGATCGGATGTGCGTTGCAGTTTTCGGGAATCGCGGCGCTGCATGCTCCGCCGTTTTGGTTTTGCGGAAACGCGGGACCAGTTCCTGTGGGGGCGGACTTGCGAGCACAGTTTTTGCGAATTGGTCACTGTATTGCGGAGCATTGGCCCATTCGCGGCGTGTTCGGCGTGGACGTGATTGTGCGAAACCGTCAGGTTTGTGTGATCGAAGTCAATCCACGATTGACGGCGTCGCATGAACTGCATGAACTCGCAACCCGCAACGCCGAGTGCCACGTTGCTTTACAGTTGGCGGCCTATGCGTCAACGCCTAGCTTCAGTAACCGAACGGCGGCTCGCGATCGGCCAGCGAATTCGGCAGTTGCGCGATTGGTTGTGTACGCAGATCGAAACCTGCGGGTTTCGCCCGATCAGCAGGCAGCGTTGCTAAAGCTCTGTCTGTGGCAGGATCAGCGGCCTCGCGAAGTCTGGCTGGCGGACATTCCCGCGTCAGAAATCACCATCTTACGGGGCACGCCATTCTGTTCGGTCTATCTAAAACTGCCGAACAGCGGGGCGTTGCCGCCGAATCGGAATTCGCTGGTTGGACTGTTTCCGAAGCAGATTTTGGACTCATTGGCAAATCTGATGAGCGAAATTCGAGAGATTTTCGAACTTCTGAAATAGCATTCCCGTTTGGAACTCGTACGACTTTTATGTTTCTGCTAACAACCGTAGGCTATGCAGACATCAAGTCAATTTTGACATTTATCTGGCAGGAGACGCTAAGGCAGAACAATGGCACAGGAAAAGTCCACAGACATCCGAATTCTGGATGTGCAAGTTAGTTTTGAGCCCGTTACTTTCCGAGCGCCGTTGAAATTCGGTGGCCGTGTTGTTGACCACACGTACCTCATCAACGCCAGTGTGAATGTGGAAACACGGACGGGCAACCAGGCTCGAGGTTTCGGGAGCATGCCGGTCGGAAATGTCTGGGCATGGCCGTCGCCTGATGTTGAACCCTCAGCTTCGGAAGCCGCCATGAAGGCTTACGCAGAAAGGTTCGGCGACCTATTCGCCAGCTATCCAGAATACGGTCATCCGGTCGAAATTCAGTTCAATGTTGGTGCTGAGTTTCATCATCAGGCGAAGAAAATTTCAGAAAAGCTGAACCTGTCCGAACCGCTGCCGGAATTGGCACAACTGGTCGCCACCAGTCCGATCGACGCCGCTCTGCACGACGCCTATGGGCGAGTTCACAAGACGAGCAGCTTTAACCTGCTGTCAGAAAAATACTGCAACGAAGATCTCTCCTACTTTTTGGATGACCAATTCGCGGGTGAATATCTGGATCAATATACACTGCGACAGCCCACGGCCACACTGCCGCTGTACCATCTTGTCGGCGCACTTGATCCGTTAACCGATGGCGATGTCACGGACAGACCAAACGACAATCTGCCAGTCACTTTGGTCGAATGGATCGCTGCCGATGGCTTGACGCATCTAAAAATTAAACTCGCCGGCGACAACCTCGACTGGGACGTGGATCGCGTTTTGGCCGTCGAAAAAGTGGCCCTGGAAGCTCAAGCGGCTCGAGGTTGCACGGCATGGTTCTACAGCTGCGACTTCAACGAAAAATGTCAATCGGCTGACTACGTCATCGATTTCCTAAATCGAGTCAAGGAAGGTTCCGCTGCCGCATACGATCGAATTCAGTATATCGAACAGCCAACCAGCCGTGATCTCGAAGCCGCATCTGCCGCCAAGATGCACGACGTTGCCAAGCTGAAGCCGGTCGTCATTGATGAAGCCCTCGTCGATTTCGATGCGCTCGTGAGATGCCGCGAACTTGGTTATTCAGGTGTGGCACTGAAGGCCTGCAAGGGCCAGACGGAATCTTTACTGGCAGCCGCAGCCGCTCAAAAATTCGGCATGTTTCTGTGCGTGCAGGACTTGACCTGCCCCGGCGCTTCGTTTCTGCATTCGTGCAGCTTAGCCGCCAGAATACCGGGCATTGCAGCCATCGAAGGCAACGCGCGGCAGTACTGCCCAGCTCCCAACACCAAGTGGGCCAAACGCTATCCGGAACTCTTCAACATCACCAACGGTACTGTCGCCACCGGCCGGCTTTCTGAAAGTGGCTTGGGCTTCCACAGCCCATCGTGGACAATTACCGGGGACCATGAAGACGTCGACGATCTGGCTGCTGCCCCCAGCACATCGGAAAGAATCGTGCGAAAGTCCGACCGCAACGAAGACTAGGGATCTGTAACAGCCAAACGTGAGATTCGCCCCCGTAGCTGGACTCGCCAGAGTTCAGTCAATCCTTGGCCGCACGCCTTCGTGCGAAGCGGAAATTCGAAATTGCCTGACACAACCGTTTTCTATGTGCTGGTCACCGGTTGCGTTGTTTACAACAACGATTCCTGATTCACATCGGGGGAGTTCTGCTGTGAAGACAGGCAGTGAGCGAGTGTTGTCGATTGATGCACTACGCGGGTTTGATATGTTCTGGATCATGGGCGGGTCTGGTGTGGCTCGTGCGTTGTTTGAAGACGACAAGCCGGACAGCTGGGCTAGCCGATTCGCCGCACAGTTCGAACATGTGGCGTGGGAAGGATTTCGTTTTTACGACCTAACTTTCCCGTTGTTCATCTTCCTTGTGGGCTGCGTACTGCCGTACTCGTTAAGCAAGTCTGCGGCCAGCCCGAAACAAGTTTACGGTCGAATCGTGCGTCGAGGCGTGTTGCTGGTCCTGCTTGGTTTTCTGGTGAACGGTGCGCTGCAATTCGACTTTGCGAACATGCGTTACGCACACGTCTTGCAACGCATTGGGATTGCCTACGTGTTTGCCTCAATCCTGTATCTTCATTGTTCTTGGCGTGGGCAAGTGGCCGTCGTTGCTGGAATCCTGCTGGGCTATTGGGCCTTGCTGGCATGGGTGCCCGCTCCCGGTGGCGTGGCGGGCGATTACACGATTGAAGGAAACCTAGCTGGCTATCTTGACCGTACGTACATGCCGGGCATTACCTTGGAGAAATATTACGGGTTTGGCGACAACGAAGGATTTCTATCGACAATCCCCGCCATCGCAACGGCGCTGCTGGGACTGTTGGCAGGAACTTGGTTGAAATCTGCGGCGACACCATGGCGGAAGGTGCTTGGGTTGGCAATCGCTGGTTTCATTTGCCTGTGCGTCGGACACCTTTGGGGTTCGTCGTTTCCAGTGATCAAGAACCTCTGGACAAGTAGCTTTGTGTTGGTAGCGGGCGGTTGGAGCCTGTTACTGTTGGCGATGTTCTACACGATCGTCGATGTACTTGGATTCCATCGTCTGGCCTTCTTCTGGGTCGTGATTGGGATGAACGCGATTACGATCTACGTCGGCCAGCGATTTGTTAACTTCTACGAGATTTCAGAGTTTTTCTTCGGCGGCTTTGCGAACTTAGCCGGAGAATCCTCAGGCTTGGTGTTACTGCTTGGCATTCTGGCGGTGAAGTGGGTGCTGCTGTTCTTCATGTATCGCAACCGCATCTTTTTGCGAGTTTGAATATTGAAGCAGGACGAACGCTGGGACGAATACCGCAAGGCGATTTGCCGGTGTGACGACGTTTTAACCTCAGCAACGAAGACACCGCCGATGTGTTTCAGGACACATTCACAACGGTGTCACGACACATCGTCGATTTTTCTCCGCAGCGGTCGGCCGCTTCATTCCGGTCGTGGCTAAAAACGACCGTCCGCACGCGCGCCATCGATCATTTGAGAAAAAAGGCGCGGCAAGTCGACGCAGCGGGTGGCACAGCCGCGCAGATGCAGATCGCTGATCTTCCCGATCCTGTTGCGGCAACGTCGCCACAGGCCTTCGCGTTTTTGGAAACCAGAGGACTCGCGCCGAGTCCCGATCAAGAACACGATGGGAAGGTCAAGTCCGGAACGCCACCGGAGATTCCCGGCGCGGTGGCGTTTGCCGTCGTTGCTTCAGGCACTCGAATACTGATTGAAAAGACCAACTGGTTTCGAGACAACGCGATTCGCGCGGAGAACGCACGGCTGGAGAAGTAGGCTGAAAACGTTCCTTTGTTCGCGAATTTACAGCGAAAAAGTGTTGCCGTTCTTCGGAAATCGGCTGGCAGCACCGCAGCCGACACTGTTGCGGAATCGCTCGGATCGCGATAAGTGCTATATTTCGCAGATTACGCCAGTTTGCCACGTTTCGAAATATTTCTTCGTTGCGATCGTCCGCTACGGATCAAACACTGCGGCTGGTTTACGCTTCCTCGTTGAATGGCAGACGAACTCTTTCGCTTATGAAAATCCAGCAACTTCTCGAACATCATGGTGTCAGCATCAACCCCTTCAGTCAGGAAGATGCTCAAGCCGACCACGTTTTTCAGCAGCACTGCGCGGAAGTTATCTACCATCCCGCGTGGGACAAGGTGCTGGGCGACTGCAGTAACCCGTCGACATCAATCGTGTTTGGCGAAAAGGGAGCCGGCAAAACGGCCATTCGTCTACAGCTGGTCAACTCGCTAAATGAGCACAACAAAAAGCATCCCCAAGCCCGCGCCTTCGTCATCAGCTACGACGATCTGAATCCGTTTTTGGATACGTTTCGCGATCGACTCAGCGGCCGCAAAAAACAACCCGACAAGGCACTCAAAGAATGGCGTCTATGGGACCACATGGACGCACTGCTGACGCTTTCGACTCGACGCCTGTGTAATGTTCTGGCGGACGATCAGGCATCGGATCCAGACATTCGGCTGCAACAACTGCGAGAACTTCCGCGACTGCGAAAGCGTGACCTGCTGGCATTGGCGGCATACTACGATCAGTCGTCTGACCAATCGCATGGTCGCCGATGGAAACGTATCAAAAGCCGCATTGGTTATCTGGCTCCCAGTGCTCACTGGAGATTCCTGCTGGGCGTGATTGTTACCATGGCCGCGCTGGCACTGGCGCTGCGGAATGCCGATGGCATCACGGCCGTTTACGACGTACTGCAGCAGTGGTGGCTGTACGCCATGATCGGAGCCGGTTGGTTGCCGTGGGCTCGGCGATATCTATCGTTGTGGTGGAGATCACGACAGATCGCCAAGCAGGTTCGCATTTTGGAACACGGCACATCAGCGCTACGCGGAATTCTGTCTCGATTTCCCGCGCGAGAACTAGACGGTCAGCCCATGCCATCGCGCGATCGCAGCGACGATCGCTACGAGCTGCTGGCTAAGTTGCAGCGGATTCTGAAACCGCTCGGATTCACCAGCATTGTGGTGCTTGTGGATCGAGTCGACGAACCTCATTTGATCAACGGTTCCGCCGAACGGATGAAGGATTTTTTGTGGTCGATGTTCGACAACAAGTTCCTGAAACACCCCGGAATTGCCTTCAAAATGTTGCTACCCCGCGACGTTGTGTTCTATCTGGGTCGTGAAGAAAAGGAATTCTACGAACGGTCGCGTCTGGACAAACAGAACCTCATCAAGAGCCTCGAATGGACGGGGGAATCGTTATTGGACATGGCCACCAATCGAATTCGCGCCTGCCGAACGGAAACGGCTGCGGAAGATTTATCGATCCGCGATTTCTTTGCCGACGACGTGACGGAGCAGGACTTGATCAACAAGTTCGGCAAGCTGCGAGTGCCACGACACCTGTTTCGCTTTTTGTATCGCCTGTTGACGGATCATTGCAACAAGGCGACCGAAGACAATCCTGCCTGGAAGATCAGCCACGAAACTCTGGAAACATCCATCGCCGCTTATCAACGCGAGCTAGAAGCCATGGACCGCGGATTGGGAACTGGCTAAAAAATACGGTTATCAATCGGCGGTCTCCGCCGAGCAATCACGGTGGAGACCACCGAGCGACATAAGAAAAGCACGAGCGCGAAGACGGCCGAAGCGTGGCAAAATAAACGCCCGTTCGCAGTACGAACGGGCGTCAAGGTCAGAAGTGAGTTAGGTGGAGCGATCGGTTCGACCGATTTGGTTAGGCACTCACCACAATCGTAACGTTTGTCGACACGTTATTGGCACCATCGAACACAAAGATGGGGAACGTGATGGTGCCGATATCTGCGGCTGTGGGAGTCCACGTGAAGACACCAGCGGCGCTGATGTTTGCTGTGAACGGACCTGTGGGATCCAAGAAGATGTCCAAGGTGTCGTTGTCCGCGTCGGTCGCATTGATCTGGAATGTCAGCTGCGTGCCGACTGTGGCCTGCTGATTGGCGATCGCCTGAATCACAGGCGCCGAATTTCCACCGCCACCGCCACCACCACCGCCTGGACCAGCATCCAGCACTCGCACGGTAAACAGAGCATCATCGCTGGCTCCGGCACCGTCGGTCGCTCGAATCGTCACCTGAAAATTCGTCTCCGCAGCACTGGCTGGTGGAGTCCAAGTGAAGACGCCTGTCTGCGCGTTCACGGAAGGCGATCCGGGCAGCCCGGTTGTGATCAGAGTATACGTCAGCGTGTCACCGAAATCGGGATCGTCGGCGGTGAATGTCGCTGTCAGTGTTGCAGTGGCGGCAATGCTGAGATCATTCTGCGGGCCGAACGATGGCGTGGTGTTCGCACCGCCGCCGCCTGGTCCACCATCGACAACGATGGTCACCGAGATCTGAGCTGTCGCTGTGCCGTCAGTCACGAAGATCGGAAACGTGGAAGTTCCTGAGTCAGCCGGTGAAGGAGTCCAAGAGAACACGCCGGTGGCCGCGTTGATCTGTGCTCCGTTGGGGGCTGTGGGATCAAGGAAGTATTCCAGCGTATCGTTGTCTGCATCCGTGGCGACTGCGGTGAAGGTCAGCAGTTCACCCGCTTCTGCCGCTTGCCTTGAAATCGTATTGAAGACGGGAGTGTTGTTTCCGCCAGCACTGCTGTTCACGGTGACGTTGAATGTTTCTGTGTCGAACAGTCCGCCCGCATCAGTGACTCGAACCATGACACTGAATGCCGGGCCCGTCTGGCTGGGTGTCCAGCTGAACACGCCCGTCGCCGCATTCACGGCGGCCGGGCCGGGCAAATCCGTGGTCAACAAGGTGTAGGTCAACGCTGAATTTTCTGGGTCGGTGGCTTGCAGTGTCAGACTAAACGGTTGGTTGATCACCGCTTCCTGATTGGCGATGGGGCCAAACGAGGGAGCCTGATTCGCCCCACCTTGAGCGACCGTGACGGTCACGTCCTGAGAAACCGTGTCTGTTGCGTCGGTCACCAGCACTGGGAATGTAAATGTTCCCGCAGCTGCTGGTGTCCACTGAAACGCGCCGCTGCTGGAACCGATTGTCGCACCACTTGGTGCGGTTGGATCCAGAAAATAGCTCAACGTATCGTTGTCAGCATCAGTCGCTGTCGCCGTGAACGTCAACACTTGTCCCGTGTTCGCGGTCTGTGCCGGAATGTTGGCCAAGACAGGGGCGACATTCGAGTTCTGTTGTGGAGTGACCATGACGGTGAAGGATTCCGTATCCGTCAGCCCAGTCGAATCGGTCACGCGGACGGTCACTTGAGTGCCGGGTCCGTCGACCAGTGGCGGTGTCCAAGTGAAGATGCCGGATGCGCTGCCGATCTGAGGATTTCCGGTCAAGCCGGTGGTGACCAGTGAGTACGTTAGCGTATCGTTCGGATTCGGATCTGTCGCCGTCACGGTGAATTGCAACAGACTGCCTTGAACAACCGTTCTATCCGCAATCGCTGCGATCACTGGAGCTTGTCCTGTCACCACGTTGATTGAAATCGTTTCGGAATCCGTCGCCTGTCCATCTGTGACTCGCACTGTCACCGCTGCGGTTCCGGTAAAGAAGGGATCTGGAGTCCATGTGAACACGCCAGTCGACGCATTGATGACGGCTCCGACTGGCGCACCAGACGCTAGCGAGAACTGCAGCGTGTCGGCTGCGTTGGCGTCTGCGGCGGTCGCGGTAAATGTCAGCGTTTCGTTGGCTTCGACAGATTTGTTACCGATCGCTGCCAGCACTGGTGCGCTGTTTTGCGTGGTCGCTGCTGAGACCACGATTGTGGCCGTTCGAGAAACATTGTTGATCCCATCGGTTGCAAAGATCGGGAACGACGCCGTTCCGACTTGCGCTGCTGTTGGAGTCCACGTGATGGCACCGGTCGTGGCGCCGATGCTTACGCCCGCTGGCGCTGAAGGGTTGAGGAAATAACTGACGCTTTCGGGGCCATCGGAATCCGTCGCCGACACGGTGAATGTCAGCGGAGTTCCGGCGTTGGCCTGCTGAGTCGGGATGGTGGCCATGACGGGTGATTGATTCCCGGCGGCGGTGACCGTGACTGCAAATGTTTCCGTGTCGGTTAACGCACCATCACTGACTTGCAGAGTGATGTTGTAGACACCTGCGGTTGGCGGAGTCCAATTGAAGGTACCGAGTCGTGGATTAATCGAAGGCGAACCTGGCAAGCCTTGAGTTAGAATGGAGTATGTCAGGCTGTCGCCGTCCGGATCGGTGGCGGAGGCGGTCAGCTGCACAGTGCCATTTGTGGTGGCGGTCCGATCTGTGATTGTTGCCAACACCGGTGCTCGGTTGCCCGCTGGCGGCGGATCTCCAAGTCGGGTCAGCACGATTCCGCTGATCATCGGGTTGTTCGCGACGTGCGACAGATTCACGTCCAGATTACCATCGCCTGTGATTGTAAACGTTTTGACAACGGCACCATTTTCGCCGCCGGTGGCGAAGACGTCGAAGTCATTCAAGACCTGTTGTCCATCGAGGCTGACATCGAACAAGCGTTTGCCATTTCGAAACGCTCTTCGCCAAGTTTCGGCAAACAACAGATCGACCTGATACTCAACGCCGCTGACTGTCGGAATGTCAAATTCCAGATCGCCCAGCCGTCCTGGCGACCAGACATTGGACTGAAACACGGCTTCCGGAATTCCCGCCGGAATATTACTAATGCTGTCTGGTCGGCGTGGATTCGAGTCTCGGGAAGCATCCACAAATTGTGCCGCAGAACTGAAATCACCAACGGCACCGCCGCCCGCATTCAGTGATCGTGTCGCGGGGCCGGACGGCGGCGGTTGAGGTGGCTCGACAGGGCCATCGGTGTCGTTGACCGTCACATGGAATTGTTCGGTGGCCGAAGCGATTCCGTCCGATGCGGTCAGAGTAACCGTTGTGGTTCCTGTCGCGTCCGGAACAGGTGTCACGGTGACCGCGCGATTCGGGCCGGTGCCAGTCACGTTGATGGC
>JBDNHJ010000209.1:0-8751 GCA_041688835.1 Fuerstiella sp. | reverse complement strand
TTCATTCGTGGTGACATACGCCCGCTTCTGATCCAGCGCCTGAATGGGCTGCAGATGCAAACCCTGAGCGGCAGATTCGGGCTCCAATTCCAAGGCGTTCGTACGAACGCGAAACTTCCACAGCCCATCACTCGCCATCCAAACCTGCCCACCCGCACCCGCATGCAAATGCACGGGTGTGGTGGACGGATCGGGCGGCTGATTGCTGCCGATCCATGCAATCGGCGGGTCGGCATCGGGTGAATCGTTGACGCTGAACGCCGTGATGGTTTGTGGACTGGAGGGAACGAACAATTCTGTCCCACGCAGCAAACAGGCATCACGAACTTGTCCGGCCACACTGTCCGTGTCCGTATAACGGACGGTCACAACACCCGTTTGATCGTTCACATCGAGGACTCTCAGCCGAGCCTTCTGTGCGATGTCGTTGTCACAAATCAGCAGCACTTTACCCATCGTCAGAATCGGCGCTTCCACACTTCCCAACCGATGTGCGATGTAGCTAACAGCCACACACTCCAAGGGATTGATTGTCAGCGTGTAGACGACCGACTGATCACCGGCGAGCACCATGTACTTGCGATCGCGAGTCACCGCAGGGGGGCCGACCACAGGTTGATTGAATTTCACTTTCGAAATCGCACGCCCGTTGTCGACGGAAAGCCGCCAGACTTCTCCAATGGTCGTCGTCAGATAAATCTGCTGTTCAAAAATCAACGGCGGTCCGGATGGCCGTGCCGAAATTTTTTGCCGCCAGATCAAAGCACCATCCTGCTGCGCCAATAACATTAACTCACTGGTGCCGGTATGAAACACCAACAGCGCGGGCACGGAAGCGTTCACGACCATGGGCGCAAACGGCGGATTGCCACCGACTTTTCGCTTCCACAACGGTGTCCCGGTGTCCGAATCAATCCCAAAGCAGCTTTCCAGCCCCATCGCAAACGAAAACCGGCCTTCAGACACAAGTTCGGAATTGATCTGTGTTCGCAGTGTCAGCGTGGCCGCTATGTTGTCCGAAGTCGGCAGCTCCTGAGTGACGGCGTCTTGGCCGACGTCTGTGCTGGAGGCTAATTCTTTTTCACGAACCAGAATGCTGTCTAGGATTTTACCAACCTCGGCATCATCCTTCAGCACACGGTATCGATCTAGCAGCGCCTGACGTGATTCCAGAGCCGCAAATGTATCGCCCTTTTCCAAGTGACCATTCACTTCAGCCAACGCGTCGGTCAGTACGTTTTGCTTCAAAATGGCGGCGGCCGCTTTGTCCTGTTTGCTGCGAATTTCGTCGGCAATCGAAATCGGAATCCCATCGGCACCAGCAAACTGGCCCATCAGTTTCAGAGCCGCTTCGCTGTCCTGCAGTGGCTTTTCAATTCGCTTGCTTTCCGCGACGACAGCTCCGGCACGAGCGATTTCGACGGCATACCGAAACACGTTATCGCGTTCTTCCGCGAATAGTTCGAAGTCCCGACAGGTGGAAATGAAGGTGGTCAATTCTGTCAGGCCGTTGGCAACATCGGCTTCTGACCAGCGTTCTAGTTTTGTGTACTGTTTCACCCGTGAAGCGTGATACAGAATGCGAGCTTGTTCCGCATAGTCGCCCTCCGAATAGGTCTTCAAAAACTTCTCAAACTTATTCTCGGATTCCTTGAAGCTCTCTTCGTCAAATTTTTCTTTCGCAGCCAAAAACGCGCGTTCTTCACTGGCTGTCAGAATCATAAAGCCAAAGATCAAAGCGATGAGTGCCAACGCGATGATACCACCAGCCATTGCCATCACGAATGGGGATCGCTTGATGTCTTCTTCGCCGGGGCGAGCCGCTCCTCCGGTCAGCTTGTCGCTGAACTCAGACAATCGACCGCGGCGCAACTGACGTCGTCCTTTGTCGACAATCTCCTCAACTTCAGCGACCTCTTCGATTTCGTCGACTTCTTCAATCTCGTCAACTTCTTCGATCTCGTCGTCGTCTAATTCCTCAACGTCTTCATACGCGCCATCTTCGAAGTCGTCGTCGTGGTCTTCTTCCCTCGGCACTCTGGCACCCAATCTTTGATTTTGAGAACAGTTGTCTACTTTTGATTCGCGGCAACCTGATGTGATTCGTCAATCGCACCCAGCGTTGTCAGTCAACGTTAGCGATCTTGGGCCTGATTTTCAGGAAACCCGCCTGTGTCGCCGCATCAGCGACATTAATTCGTTTTTCGTGCGTTGATTCGGGGTCGATCTTTAACGAAAGTTCCGGACTGTCGACTCCCGACCGGGCAGCTTTCAGCAGGCTCAGCATTTCGGCAAATGACGTGGCTTCTACATCATCAATATAAATTCGGTTGTCGGGGTCAATCAGAGCCACAACCCCTTGTTCGTCAGGCTTGGGAACAGACACGGCAGCTGCGTCGTCCGAAGTCGCCGGCTCTGATGCCATGCTCTTCTGCAGGTTAAAAGCCGCTGTGATCATAAAAAAGATCAACAGCAGAAATGTCACATCGACCATCGGCGTCAGGTCCATTTCTTCGAAATCCGGCGACTCGCGCGTCAGCACCAGATCCTCGTCATCCTCTTCTTCCCACGACGGCAGAGTAAACTGCACCATGGGCGTTTTGCCACTGGCTGATTTCTTTCTGGAAGATTTGGAGGATGTTGTTTTCTTTCCCGAAGTGGATCTGTTGGCGGACGCAGGCGAAGCGGAAAACTCGACAGTCGCACCCACCGGAGCATTCGATCTGATTTCGAAATCATCGGACGGCGATGTGGATTTTGGAGACGGAGCGGATTCACCGGCCTGAGCATCACGAACCGTTTTGGCCTGAGCGTCAAGCGCATCAAGGATCGGCAGCTTGATCAAATCCAGACTTCGCCCCTGCTTGTAAGCCGTGACCAGTTTCTTCAAATCACTAGAAACATCAGCGGCCGACTGATATCGCAGCGACCTGCGCTTGGCCATCATGCGATGCACCATGCGGCAAATCACATCCGGCAGTTTGGGGTTTTGACTCTTCAACGGCGGTGGAATCGCGTTCAGATGCTGGACTGCAATCCCCATCGCGCTATTGCCGGTGAAGGGAGTTTTTCCGCACAGCAATTGGTAGCAGGTCACGCCAAAAGAATACACATCCGACCTAGGGTCCAGCTCTTTGCCGCTGACCTGTTCCGGACTCATGTACAAGGGCGTCCCCAACGTCATTCCTTCACGAGTAATACCGCCGCCTTCTGGATTGTCGTGCAGCTGGGCTAGACCGAAGTCGGCCACTTTCACTTCGCCAGTCCGCGTGACCAAAATATTTTCGGGCTTGATATCGCGATGCACGATCCCCGCGTCGCCGGCGGCTTTCAGAGCGGACGTGACTTGCCGAATAACGTGCAACGACGACCCGATATCCGGCGCGCCCTTGCTTTTCAGGATGCTGGCAAGGTCTTTTCCTTTGACAAATTCCTGAGCGATAAAGTGATAGCCATCGTCTTCTCCAACGGTATACACCTGCACAATGTTGGGGTGATTCAGGCCTGCGGCCATCATCGCTTCTTGCTTAAAGCGTGCCAACATGACTTCGCCAGAAGTCGCGATTAACGATGGCTTCATCACCTTCACGGCCACGTGGCGCTGCAGCGAAGTCTGTTCGGCAAGGTACACATCGGCCATGCCGCCACTGCCAAGCAGCCTCAGCAAGCGAAATTCGCCCAATGTCTTGTCGACCAGATCACTCATGAAATCTTACCACCTGTGTTGAAATGGCTATCTGTCTCGAACGGCGAACGCCATGTCGATTTCCACTTCCGCCTCTTTGGCAACTTCGCCGATCACGCCTTCGACTTCTCCCACTGTCCCGCTCTTCACATCCCGTTCCACATACAGGACCACTTTGAATTTTCCGCCGGCACTCTTTTGCATCAAACCGGCTCGCAGTTGCTCCAGCGACACAGCTCGATCATCGAGTTCGATGTCACCTTCAGTCGATGTGGAAGCTCTGATGGTGACATCGACAATCCCGTCCACAACCGCGTTAATGCCACTTTTCGATGGCGGAATATCTTTGTCCGGTGTCGCCTGCATGGTGGACGTCACCATGAAGAAGATCAACAGCAGAAAGGTGACATCGATCATGGGCGTGATGTCCAATTCGGCCGCTTCGACCTTGCGTTTTTTTCCAATACCACCGCTGTCAAACACAGTCCTTACTCCTCACTTCGAACTTGAGCGGCTTCCAAATCGTCGAAGAATGTGCCTAGGTATTCTTGTACAGAGTCCTGCAATCGTGTAATTCGAGACTGCACCATGGCTCCCAGAATCACCAGCGGAATCGCGATCGCCAGCCCCGCCGCTGTGGTCCACAGCGCGAAACTAATGTCGTCTGCCAGTGCCGCCGGTTTGACGCCCGCGTCGCCGCTGCCGGCGATCTGCTTAAAGGCCAAGATCATACCGGTCACTGTTCCCAGCAGCCCCAACATCGGAGCCGACTTCACGATGGTGTTGACCCATCCCGTGCGGACATCGAATTCGCCGAGAATCTCGCGTGAGAAAAATTCGCCGACCAACTGCTTGATCTTCTTGATCGGCTTGGCGCGATTCTCAATCGCCACGGTCACCATCTGCGGCACCGCTCGAGCCCAAAGTTCTGGCGAATCGCAGACTTCGGTAATGCCTTCAAAGTCTTCCTTCTCAAGCAGGTCAGCGACTTCGTCCAGAAACGCATTGGCGGATTCTCGCCCAGGAAAACTCTTCTGCTTCACACGTCGCACAAGGACGACAATGCAATACAGCCCGTAAATGGCAGCCGCAGCCATGGCCGCGTAAATACCGTTACCAAACCAATATAGGATTGGCCCAATATCAATCGCTTGAGCGAACGCCTGAGCAGCCGTTGCTGTGGCAATGTCCGAATTCAAATCACCCAATGGTTGCATAAGACTTTCCCGGACCTAACGTCCCTCAGAGACTCTGACAGAATCGCTAATTAGAAGTGTAGAGTGATGTAAACGCTGAAGAATGAGTCTATCGAAGTTTTTGATCTGTCACAAAGAATTCGTATCCGCTGCCGGCCCTACGAACCTGAAAATAGGTCCGCCGGACCTGCTCAATCGGTTTCCCAGAATATTCCATTTCCACTTTGGCCATCAGCTGTTCCGTGGCCGGATCGTAGAAGTGCAAGACGGTCCCGCTGGCGGGATCTGGAACTTTCGCAATTGCCAACAGGTCGAGGTCAGCTTGCATTCGATCGCTGCCTCCCTGCCAGTTCATGTATAGTCGCTTGTCGTCGCTGTTGAGTTTCGCTTGTCGCACAACCGGACTTCCCGCCAAGTTTTTTGCATAGAAAATGCGACCATCGCGAAATGCACAGCCCAGTTCGATGTTAAAGAAATCTAGCTGGCGAGCGTACGATTTCAGATCTCCCTTGTCGGCAAATTCAACAATCCAACGTTGCTCACGCTTCGTGCCGCCGTTGCCGCGCCCACCGGTGCCTAACGGACGACCACCTGATCCTTCGGCACTGCCCGGATTTCCGCCGGCATTGGGATCGGTATATTCATTGGGCGACGTCAGCTGTGACGCGGTCTCGGAAAGCGTGATGACCTGTTCCGTAATTTCTTCCAGCTGAACAACATCTTGGTCATTGGAGACAGACGGATCGTCGGTGGGATCTTCGATCGATTCCACATCCAAGCTTTCGTCGGGATCGCCATCTTCAAAACCACCGTCGCCAGTCGTCATGACAACTTCGAGACTCTCGATCTCCGGCAACAGATTACTCAACCAAATGGCGATCAACAACGCACCGAACGCGGCTAAGCCGAACGCCAGCGCAATCTGAGCAGCCGTCGCCATTTCATAGGCCGTCTCGCGCATTACGGGAATTTTTCCCACGACGCGTCGCGATTTGCGATCCGGAACACTGGTTGACATGGTTGGTCCTTGTGGACACAGACAGGAAACGGTTCACAGCAGGTTTCGTTAGCGTTCGTCAATCCGCCACGAAACAGGCGTAAAAGCTGGATAGGATCGGCGATGCTAGCCGTTTTGCAGGATAATTGTCAACGAAGGCGACAGGTCTGAGCCAGATTGACCCAAGGATCGTACGATACTCGGGTCCGATCAGTCGCTGGGATTATGCGGAAATCGCAGCCAAGCGTCACCAATGCAACGCAGCAGGTCAGACGCAATCAGGCCGGGCTGCGAATGCTGTTCGGCCGCAATATCACCAGCCAGCCCATGCAAACAGACGCTGATCGCGGCAGCGTTGAACGAATCAGCCCCTCGAGCAATCAACGCCGCCACCAGCCCGGTCAGCACGTCACCGCTGCCTCCGGTGGCCATACCAGCGTTTCCGGTAGTATTAACGAACAGTCGCCGCCCGTCAGTCACAACAGTGCCAGCCCCTTTTAACACCACGCACAAACCGTGGGCGGCCGCAAATTCCATCGCCACCGCTGCTCGCTGCCGACCGATTTCAGCAATGGACAGCCCCGTGAGACGAGCAAACTCGCCGGGATGGGGAGTCATCACCCAATCTCCAACAAATTCCGAGCGCTCCAACACCCGAGCCTTCGCCACCAGATTCAAGGCGTCCGCGTCGATCACCACAGGGCAGGGGGCTTCTCTGATGACGCTGAGCACGAAGTCTGAAGCGGCTGCCGATTGCCCCAGTCCCGGCCCAATCGCGATCGCCGATTTTCCCGCCACGATGCCGCGCACCACTTCGTTCGATTGATCGCCAAGCTGCCCGTCCTGGCCGCTCGCTAACGCAACCGTCATATAAGAAGGCTCGAATCCCGCCACGATCGCTTGGATGGAAGCCGGTACCGCTGCCGTCACCAATCCCGCGCCCCCACGCAAAGCCGCAGCAGCGGTTAAGGAAATCGAACCGCTCATCCCCGGCGAACCACCGATCACCAGCACACGACCGAACGTCCCCTTATGCCCATCAACCGGACGCGAAGGAAGTTTCAGATCTGCGATCGTAACAATGGTGGGATGCTGAGATGCCATGTTGTTGCCTGCCGTGAGATGCAAAATCGTGCCCGATGATGACGAATCCTAACGCAACCCGACAAACAAAATCATCTGCAGCAAACCAATCTCGGTAGTACAGAACTCTGCGGCCAGTCGAATCCGACCGCAGCCAAAACGAAACACACGAAAGGAAACGCCGCCCGATTTTTGTGTCTTTCGTCTTTTTCGCGGTTGAAAACCATGAGTGATCAGCCGATGTCTGCTCCGACTGACAAAGGGTCGTGCACAGGCCTGTTTCCACGGGGTCAACCCCGAGGCGAATGGATGTTGCTTAATGCACGTGATACACGCGCATGGAATAGCCGATGTAGGCGTCGGGTTCGCGTTTCAGGAACTGGTGGACGGGCAATTGGGGATCAACCAGTCGATGCAGGCCGATGATGTACCAGCCGGGCGGAAATGATATCGCGTTGGTGTTGCTGTCGGCTGCGGCGGATCGGATGGGCTGGGGGTGAGTGCTCACGATTCCCACGTCCGCCGGGGACACAAATCCACTGGGCTGGACGTACAGCGGTGTGGCTTTCGGATGAGCATCCGCCCATTCTTTGGCCAGCAGCAGATCTTGGCCCCAATCGACGTTGCTGAAATCCAGGTGCTTCCAGCCGTTGATGGAACCGCCCGACGGTTCGTTGAAGTACGACAGGCTGTGCGGATAAACGCTCAGGCTGCTAACAATCGTGGCGAGCACACAAACCGTACACAACATCTGCCGCCATTGTGTCGCAGCAGGAAGACAGTTTTCACGCCAAGACGCAACGGCGCGAAGGAATCGCAGGCAGCGCCATCGATCTTCACTTTGCGGCTTCGCGTCTTTGCGTGAGACCTGCGTTTCGTCTGCCTTCGCAACGCCTTCCGTATCATCGCTTGCAACGCCAACTCCTCGCATTCTGACCGCACCGGACGCAAAGATGAACAAAAACGGAAACGCGGGCAGCACGTAGCGGAGGTGATGATTGAACCCCGTTTGAGAACTCACCAAAGCAATCACACCCACAGCCGGTGCCAATAGAAACAGTTCGTCACGCAGGCGGGGCCGACATCTCGCCTCACGTAGCGGAGCGGCGCAAGCCGCCGGGGCGTTTTGCCATTCAACATCCCGGCCACCGGACGGCTGCCGCCGTGCCACGACAAGGCTTCCTAGCGAAATGCCGAGCAACACCAACGTCCCCACCGGCATTTTGACCAGCATGGCATACAAGTAGTAATACCACCAACCGCCCTCACGTTTCACGCCCCGCAGATAAGACGGGTAACCGCGTTCGTATTCAAATTTGACACGGTCAATGCCTTGGATGTAGTTTCGCGGCACGGGCATGGGAACATATTCCAAGATCGTGCCGACAAACCGATTGCTGCCTGCGGTATTCCCCGGCTGGGCAGAAGGTCCACCCAGAGCTTGGCTGAAGAATCGGAAGCTGCCCAACGGCTGACCGGTGTCTTCAAACAGATAGCCGTTGTTCAGCACCCACAGGCTGACAAACATCATCAACACAAGTTGCCCACATTCCAGCCGGACGACAGGTCCGTTGTTTGGATCAGCAAGAGTGAACCGTTTCCAGACAATGTTAACCAACCAAATGCAGGGCCACAGTGCATACAGAAATACCCACGTCAGTTTACACAGTTGCGTCAGCCCCAGCAGCATTCCGGCCCACAGGGTCCACTTCATCGACGGCGCGCGTAGCCACCGCCAGAAGGCATAACAAGCGGCTGCCCCCATGGCCGCAGCGGGTGCATCGGGCGTC